>PIVL01000440.1 GCA_003354145.1 Paracoccaceae bacterium | reverse complement strand
GCGATGATCTGAGGCGGAAACCGATGGCGTTTGTAGCTGATCCCTGATGTATCCATGACCTGTCGCTAACCAAATTGATCAAAGCCCGCAACCGGATCTGAGTTTACGTGACAACTCCGCTGGCGGTCGTCTGTCAACGCCGGACTAAAACCGCACCAAACGCCGATTATTGCTCACGTGTGCCCTTATTGCCTATTAACCACGCTGCCAGTGGTTTTGCGGTAACGCCGTGGGCAACAAGGCTGAAGAATACGGTCAGGATTACAATCAGGCTGATGAACTCTGCGCCCGGCAGCCCGCTGTTCAGGGCGATGATGGCAAATACCACGCTGGCAAGGCCGCGCGGTCCGAACCAGCCCAGGAAAAGCCGGTCGCGGGTGGTGGCACCCGTGCCTGCGAGCGAGAGGAAAATGGGCAGCACTCTGACAACCGTCAGGCTAAGCAGTGCATAGATCACCACTGGCAATGTCAGAAGGCCGGCTACCTGTCCCACGACTGCGGCTCCGAACAAAAGCCAGGTTATCATGGCCAGGGTCTCTCCGATGCCTTCTGCGGCCAGAATGAACTTGTGCTTGGCGTCCTTCAGCAGATGCCCGAACAGTAGCCCCCCGGAAAATGCCGCGATATAGCCGCTGCCGTGCAGGTTCTGTGCCAGGGAATAACAGGCCAGTGCCAGGGCGGCGACCGTAACCTGTGTCCAGATTTCTGTCACCCAGCCCAGCTTCATGCAGGCCCGCAGCAGCTGGGCACCGATAAAGGTCAACCCCAGGCCAACCGCCAGGCCAATGCCCAACTCCTCCAGAACCACCACTAGCGGTTCGATCTCACTGGCTTCCGGCCCCGAGGCGTTCAGCGCCAGGGCAATGAAAATGAAAAGAAAAGGCACGCAAAGCCCGTCGTTCAACCCGCTTTCGGCGTTCAGCCCTTCCCGGACCCAAGTCGGCAGGCGTTTGTCAGTGATCACCGCCTTGCCCAGTGCCGCATCCGTGGCAGCCAGAATGGTTCCGAGGATTGCCGCCTCGTAAATCGAAAGCACGTCAAACAGGACCAAGGCAAGCCCGGAGCCCAGAAGGATCACCCCCGGCAGGCCGATCAGCAACATGCGGGCCGGGACTTTTATTCTGGATTTCAGCACGGACAGGTTGGCATGTGCGGCATCGCTGAACAGAATCATCACCAGTGTCAGGTCGGCGAATGTCCGAAGGTCTGCGCGTGTCGCGTTGCCTTCGAACCAGCCGAGGAACATAGGCCCCATGATGAGCCCGGAAATGACAAAGATGATCGGCCCGGAAGCAGCGCCACGCTCTATTTTCCCCGCTACAATACTGTAGAGAAAGGCAAATATTGAAAGAATGATGATTTCGTTGGGCATTGTCAGATCCTGTCATGGCTCGCCACCCGGGTATCGGGTCTGCTATGATTGTGTCGTTTATATTGGAAAGTTCTTGAAGTGGCCCCTTCGAGTTGGACAATGTTTGATGAACATAAGCCAATTGTGAATACTTAGCGGCGCAGGTCTTCCGTCACCGAAATCCGGTCTTGTGCGCAGCCCCTGTTGTTGGTCATTCATTCGCCAACAGGCTGCCGCAGTTGTTGAAATATATAAACCATACCACCCACCTTGTACCATTTACCATCGCCGAATATGTCGAACACCTGAACAGTCCGACCGGCCGGTATGACTCCAGCTTCCTCCGTATCAGTGCCTGGCCCAACTCTAACCCTCGTCCTCGTTGTTGTTTTGAACCGGGGCATTGAGCCCTCAAGCAACACACTATTGATCGAGGCCACGGACAGGCCTCGGACATCCCCGAGCCAGACCAGGTATTTGCGCGCTTTGAAATAGGTCTGAGACTCCTCGCGGAAGGTGACGTTTAAGGGGCATCGCTTAGGGACACTAAAGAGCATGGTTTGTCTTTGAAGAGGTCACTCCGGCAGTTTCCTGGGGTTGCCGACAAAGAACAATCCAGATCCATTAAAGTGGCCAGATCAGTGGCACAAGCATCAGGCTGATCGCGAGAAAGATCAGCATCAGCGGCAGGCCGACCTTCATGTAGTCGCCGAAGCGGTATCCGCCCGGGGAGAAGACCAGAATGTTGGTTGTTGTCCCGATCGGTGTCAGGAACGCGGTCGAAGCACTGACAGCAACGATCATCAGGAGCGGATGGGGCGACACATTGAGGTCGAGCGCGGCCTGGATGACAATCGGTGCGACCAGGACGGCGGTGGCGGTGTTGTTGATCACCTGGCTGAAACCGGTTGTCAGCAGAAAAACCCCGGCCATGAGGGCGACTGGCGACAGGTTGCCCAGTGTATTGACCAACGCCTCTGCGACAAGGCTTGCGCCCCCGGTTGATTCCAGTGCCCTTCCCATGGGGATCATGGCCGCAATCAAGACGACGCTCGACCAACTGATCGACCGGTAGGCTTCGCGTGTGGTCAGGCAGCCACCCAGGATCGTTGCTGCCGCCGCAAGCAACGCCGCGATCACGGTCGGGACAAGCCCGGACACCATGAGAACCACCATACCGACAAGTGCGGCCACCGCCACGACCGCGCGCGGGCGCAGGCCGACGACTTCGCTTGCCATTGCCTCGGGCGCTCCGACGACGACGAAGTTGTGCCGCTCGTTTTGCAGGGCACCGATCTCCTCCCATGTGCCACGAACCAGTATCGAGTCTCCGAACTCGAGCGTCAGTTTGCGTTTGGTCACAGCTTCGCCACGTCGACGAACGGCGAGAACCTGCACGTCATAGCGTTCGGCGATGCCTCCTACCGCAAACGGTTTTCCCAGAAACTCTGACCGTGGCGTAGGAATGATCTCTGCCAGGCCGATCTCTTTGGATACTACTTCGTCAGGTGACTCTGCCGACGATTGCAGGCTGAGTCCGAGATCGTTCATGACTTCGTCAATGTTGGCATCCACCATTCGAACGACAAGGATGTCGTCGTGGC
>PIVL01000946.1 GCA_003354145.1 Paracoccaceae bacterium | reverse complement strand
TGTCGTCGTCGCCGTCGCACACCATCATCGTCACGACTCCGCCCAACAGGTGTAGCACGCGCCCGATCAATACCGCGCCGGCAGTGGAGCGATGCCTGCCGGTCTCGCATACCAGGTGCAGTATGAGCGCGGGATCGTCCTCGCCCGGCGTCCACGCCTCGGATATGCCCTCGACGGCCTCCAGTACGGCGCGCCAGGGCAGCAGCGCGAACAGCGGCTCCCCTCGCCACCTGGCGCCCATCAGCCGATACGTCATCTCCGGGTGCCGGCCGTCGTGCGTCTCGTCGAGGTTCACGGGTAGCACCTGCGCCGCCGCCATGTCCTCCGGGTGCATGCCATGGCGCGCCACCGCCTCGGCCGTGCGGAGCGTGGCGTTTCGGCGCGCGAGGAACGCGGCTGGGAACGCGTGAGGAATCGGGTCGCCCGTGGCGCCGACGACTATCAGCACGTCCACGTCGTACAACAGACCCTCTCGCCGCTCCACGGGCTCGCAGCCGGGCACGGCAAGCGCGGTGAAGCCGCGCGGCGGCGCACTCGCGAACACGTCCGTGTACCAGTGCTGTCTCCACATCTTGCCGGCGCCGGCCGCACGCGCTGGCGTGGCGCGCGCTTCCGGCACACCGGCCGTACGGCCCGGCTGCCTGGCGGGGCGAACGCGCGGATGGGTGCTACCTCCGGTCGTCGTCCGAGACGAGCGACCTGCTCGAGCAGACGA
>PIVL01000117.1 GCA_003354145.1 Paracoccaceae bacterium | reverse complement strand
CACTGGGCCCACAAAGGCCTGAACAATCAGGCCGAAAACAGCCACCTGCCATTTCGAAAACGGGAACGGAGTATGCAAGGCTTTCGATCAGTCGGCGGTTTGCAGCGTTTCATATCGGTACATTCAGCAATCCGAAATTGTTTCTCTGTTCCAGCCCGCCGCCGCTGTGCCCTCACAATCAGATACCACAGAATGGAAACTTTCGACGCCTGGAAGCGGGCTGCTAACGTTGCTTAAAAAGCGGGCTGCAGCCGGACGGTTACACGATGGAGCAGTTTACGTGACAACTCCGGAAATGGACATACGTCATCACTGCCAAGCAGATGATCTCGGGACTGGTTTTGAAGTAGCTAAATGGCGAAGAATTTGTCATCCGAAAACACTACGAAAACGCTCCACCGGCTCAAGCAGAATCCCTCTGACACTGCCCGCCCATTGCTGCGTTGGGGAACCGGTCAGGCAATGTCTACACGCAACACACCTGCAGGCGGCAAGTTTCCGGCCTCTGTGGCAACGGCCTCCCCGTTGTAATTGAACCAGAACCTCTCGCAGGCGGTGTCCCGGATGCGGACCCCTTCAGGCAGTGACAAGGTGGCAACGCCAGCCTGTGCGCAAAGATCGCCGATCAGGATATCCAGCGCGCGATCATCGCCCCAGCCTCCCATATAGGTCACATTGCCCGCCTGCATCGCCACCGGAGCACCCATCGTAGTTTGCATGACAATAGCGGCCGCGCCCTCGAGCTTTTCCAGATAGCCGGTAACCGCTCCGCCTTCCTTCAACGGCACGGGCATATCTGGCCGCAGTGTTTCAACACGGGCGACGGTCACGTCCAACCCAGGAAAATTTGGCGGCAAAGGCACCGGAATGGCCATATTGGTATCGCGTGCAGCAGATCGTGGGCCGACCAGAACCTGCGCCGAGCTATCGGCAAACGCCTGTTTCAGGCCATTGGGCATGTACATCAGGCCAGGTGCAAGAACCAGCGCATAGCCCGAGAAATCAATGGCGTCAGCGGGCAGGATATCCACCGATAACCCCGCCCGTCGCAACGCCCGGTAATGATCAAAGATCAGGCCAAAGTAGCTAAGCCCAGTCCCCTGCGGCTGAACCGCCCAGGCCCAATCTGCTTCATAGTCAAAAATCAACGCCACCTGCGCCCTGGCGGGTTGAACCTGAGGTGCCAGTTTCATTTCTTCAGCAACCTGGCGGGCCTCGACAATGGCCGGGGCGTCTACGCCGTCAGGACGCAACAGGCCGGAATGCATCTGCTCTTGCGCAAATGGTGCCTGCCGCCAGCGAAAATAGCAGACGGCCTCGGCTCCATGGGCAAAAGCCTCCCAGGTCCACAAACGGACCATGCCGGGCAGCGGCGAGGGGTTATAGGGGGCCCAGTTCACCGGTCCCGGCTGTTGCTCCATCACCCACCAGCGCCCGCGCCCTACGGCGCGGTACAGATCGTGGTGAAAGGCCTGGAAATCGGGATCACCCTGATGGGCATAGCGCCGCTGGTTCTCGGTGCTGGCGCCTACGCGGTCTTCGAGAAAGCCCAGCGGGTAACTGTCCCAACTGGCAATATCCAAGTCTGCGCCGACTTTGAAATGGTCGAAGTCGGTGATCCGCCCCATATAGTTATGGGTAATCGGTGCCTCTGAGTGGGCGCGGATAATCTCTACTTGAGCGAGGTTGAATGCCACCACCTGATCCGACGTGAAACGGCGAAAGGCCAGGACATGCGAGGGGTTCGGCTCGGTCACGGTCAGATTGGGCAGGTCGATGTCGTCAAAACTGCCGTATTCCATTGACCAGAACACATTGCCCCAGGCTTGGTTTAGCGCCTCTACGCCATCATTCTGCCCGCTTGTGGAAAATTGATCACGCAGCCATTTGCGAAACCCTAGACGTGCGGCGTCGGAGTAGGAAATAGTGGTATCATGGCAGCCATATTCATTGTCGGTTTGCCAAGCCGCCACATGAGGATTTTGCCCATAGCGTTCGACCATCAGTCCAACGATCCGGCGGCATTCCTCAAGATACCCGGCATGGCTAAAGCAATAATGGCGCCGCGAGCCAAATTTGCGCGGCCGCCCTTGTTCGTCTACTGCAAGCATGTCTGGGTGCTTGTCCAACACCCATTTTGGCGGTGTGGCCGTTGGGGTACCCAGTACCACCTTCAATCCGGCCTGACCCAACACCTTGATAGCCTGATCCAGCCACTGCCAGTTCAGGTTGCCTGCGGATGGCTCGATCCGGGACCAGGCAAATTCGCCAATTCTGACCCAGGTCAGGCCTGCCTCAACCATCCGACGGGCATCTTCGGTCCAGACCTCTGGCGGCCAGTGTTCAGGATAGTAGCATGTGCCAAGTGTTCGTTGCATGGGGTCCTCAGAGTCTGACTTGATGCTCGCGTTGCCCGGCGATGCCGGTGGCAAGACTGAATGTCTGCCCTGCTTGTGGGTCGGCGCTGTCATTCGCTGCAGAGGTGATAAACAGCGTGGTCAGATCCGGGCCACCAAAGGCTGGGCAGGTGGTTTGCGAGGGGGGCAATGCCCATGTCGATAGCAACGCGCCCTCGGTTGAGTATCGTGCGACCCGCGCGGCGCCCCATTGGGCATTCCAAAAGCAACCTTCGCTGTCCACAACTGCCCCATCCGGGCCAAAGTCCTCGTCCGAGAAATCCAGAAATACCTCGGGGTCACCCACGGGCCAGCCATCGGTCTGCTCCAGCGGCTGTCGCATGATGCGGGCATCAGCAGTGTCGGTGTAATAGGCACAAGAGTGATCAGGAGCAAAGCAGATCGCGTTGCTGATAGTCACGTCGCCAACGAGCTGTTTCAGCTGCCCGCGGTAAAACCGATAAATCGCACCGGCACCGGGCTCAGCATTGAACCCCATGGTGCCAATCCAGAACCCACCCCAGGGATCGGCGCGGCCATCATTGGAGCGTGTCACCGGATTGTCAGCCTCCATCGGCACAATCAGCTTGCGCTGGCCCGTGGTGATGTCGAAGTGATGCAGCCCGCTCTCACTGGCCATCAACAACGTATCTGTATCGACCCAGCCGGCGGTCGAGACGCAGTCGCCAAACGACCAGCTTTGTTCGCCGTCGGTGTCACGGGTCAGCAGTTTCTTGGACAGAATGTCGAACCAGAACAGTTGCTTGCGCTCGGGGTGCCACAGGGGTCCCTCGCCAAGTGTGCAAGCTGTGTCACTAAAAACCTGAGCCTCTGTCATAAGAAAACCTTGTCATATGCAGAGACGATGTCATGCGCCCGAGTGGCCACATCCTGGACACCGAAACCGACCTTGTAGATGCCTGATCCAATGCCAAACCCGGTGATCCCCGCTGCCTGCCAGTCGCCAAAGTTGGCCGGGCCAACGCCGCCAACGGCGTAGGTTTTTGTACCCACAGGCAAGACCGATTTCACCGCAGCCAAACCGTCAATGCCCAACTTAAAGGCTGGAAACAGCTTGATCCCATCCGCGCCCGCGCGCAGGGCCGCAAAACATTCGGTCGGCGTCATAATACCGGGATAAGACAGCATACCGGCTGCTTTGGTCGCGCTGATGACTGCGGCGTTCGTATCAGGAGAGACAACCATTTGCGCCCCGATACCCGCGAGACGCTTAACCGCATCGGTATCCAGAACCGTGCCCGCACCAACAAGGGCGCGTTCACCGGCGTGCTCGACCAGGCGGGCTATGGTGGCAAACGGATCAGGCGAGTTCAGCGGCACTTCAATCTTGATAATTCCGGCATTGATCAACACATCGGCGATTTCGCAGATCTCGTGCTGTTGAATGCCGCGCAGGATGGCGATGATTTCACGTGTCATTGGGCTATTTCTGCCAGATTGGCGTGGGCGGCGCGCAGGCCATTTAAGGTCATGTCTTCGGCGATGACGCTCCTGGTCTGCGCGCCCTGTTGAGCAAGAGCGGTGCTATAGGCGGTGGCAATGCCGCTTGCGCCGACGATCACCACGTCCTGGCCCAGCCAATAGGGTCGGGCGGCGGCCAGTTCAATGCCGATCAGCAGCCCGGATATCCGGGCGCGTGCAGCGGCACTGTCCAGATCACACAGCAGCGATTCCGCGCGGATGGAAAACAGGTTGCCCGACACCGCCGAGGGTCTGGATATGGCATCAGACACAGCAACCTCAAAGGCCTTGGCATCCCAGCCATCATCGGTGACCGAGTGGCGCAGAACCGAATTGTTGCAGATCAGTGCAAACATCTCACCGGTCATAAAGGTGCGAAAGCTGACAACCTCACCGGCGCTGATGTGAACCCATTTACAATGGGTGCCCGGCAGGCAGAGCACGCCGTTGAAATTGGGGGATTCTGCAAGAAAACCGGAAATCTGCGTCTCTTCTCCGCGCATGACATCAGCCGCCGGAAGCTGCTTGATGCCCGGAAGAATAAAGACACTTAGGCGCGGATCGTCTGTCTTCACCCGCGTCGCCTGATCAATCGAGGGCGGCCTGCAGGGGACATTGCCATAAGGGGCCTCAGACCATCCTTGTCGAGATCCGGCCATGCCGCAGCAGATCACCGGGACGTCGCCCTGCGCAGGCAAGGCGTCACCGACCATTTCCACCAATGTGGTCTCAAATTGGTCGGGCATGAGGCTGGACATACCGCGATCCGAAGCGATGTGCTGCAGAACCTTGTCCTGATCATCCATCAGCCACAGCCGTAAGTGCGAGGTGCCCCAGTCGGCGGCGATCCAGTTTAGGTTTTCAAATTCCTTGGTCATTAGCCTGATACCACGACGCCGCCATCAACCACCATTGTCTGACCTGTCATCATGCGGCTGGTTTTGGACGCCAGAAACAGGCTTGCGTCGACGACGTCCTGCGGTTTCAAGTGATCTTTCAGACACTGACGTTCCAAATGCGCAGACAGAGCCTCGGGCGTGGCCCATTTCTCCATTTGCTTATCGGTCAGCACCCAACCCGGAGCCAAAGCGTTGACGCGGATGCCATTGGGACCAAATTCACGCGCCAACCCACGGGTCATACCGGTGATGCCTGCATTAGAGGTGACATAGGCCGGATAACCCGCATTTCCCATCATATAGCTGATGGATGAGAAGTTGATGATCGATCCGATCCCCGCGACTTTCATTCCGGGCAGAACCGCCTGACAGGCAAAGAAATAAGCCTTCAGATTGATCGCCAGCATCCAGTCCCAGAACGCGTCGGTGACGTCCAGCGTATCATGACGCTGGTCGTTGGCGGCGTTATTCACCAGAACTTCGATCGAGCCATGCGCCTCTGCACTTTGCGAAATCGCGGCCTGCATTGCGGCAGTGTCGGTGATGTCACATTGAATGAATAAAGGACGCTGACCGGTTTCTATTTCCATCCGATCCAAAAATTCTGACGCGTCCGAACGGCCGACAAAGGCCACCTTGGACCCTTGGCGTAAGAACCCTTCGGTCAAGGATGCCCCAATGCCCGAACCGCCGCCGGTAATGAAGACAGAGGCGTCTGCAAGATCATGAAATGTGGCTGTTTTGCTCATTGTTGGGTCTTTCGTTCTTAGTGGGTGGGCGAGACCCACCAAATAGATTTATGCTAGATCCTCGACACGGGTAGCCCATAAAGTCATACGGGTACGTGCATTTCCTGGGCTTTCATACTTGGTCGGCTGTGTAGCGGATAGGTCATGCCCCAGCCTCGCCGCTGATCCAGCTTGGCATCCAAGGGCCGTGCACGGCCAGCAACTCGTCCACCAATTTTCGGATCTGGTTCAGATCCAACTCGGCGGCGGTACGTGGGTCCATCATGGCGGCGTGATAGATATGCTCGCGGTTTTCCGTCAGTAGCGCCTGCACCGTCAATTCCTGCACGTTGATATTGGTGCGCATCATCGCAATCAATTGTGGTGGGATGTCATTGACGATGGTCGGCTGAATGCCGTTTGCATCGACCAGACAGGGCACCTCGACCGCCGCGCCCTGCGGCAGCTGAGCAATCTGTCCATTGTTGGGCATATTGCCGTAGATCACCGCAGGCGTGCCAGAGGTAACCGAATTCATGATGATGGCGGCGTATTCGTGGCTTTTGGCCACTTCAATTGTCGGCGATTTACGCAGGGCTACGGCCTGAGAAACCCAGTCTGCAATCTGCTCTTCGCAACGCAGGGGGTATTCATCCAATGGGATCTGGAACTGTTCGATCAGATCGGGCCGGTGTGACTTGATGAACCACGGCACGTATTCGGCAAAATGCTCGGATGATTCCGTGACGAACAGGCCAAAGTGCTTCATCACCTCGTAACGCACAAAGTTCGGGCAACGCTTGTTTGCTCCCGTAGCGGTGGGAAAGCGGCCATCGTCATAGCCATCGCACAAGGCAGGATACTGATCGGCATAACTGCCGTCTTTCTGCCGGGCTTCAAATTTCAGATAGAACGCCATGTGGTTGATGCCCGCAGCGCGATAGCGCAGGTCGCTGGTCGGGATACCCAAATCCCGCGCCAGCTCTTCGGCGGTGCCCTGAACCGAGTGGCACAAACCAACCTGTTTGATCTGCGGATAACGTGCGCCAATGGCCCAGACGTTGATCGCCATCGGGTTGACGTATTGCAGCAGAGTTGCGTCGGGGCAGACCTCCAGCATGTCTTCGCAGATCGACCACAGGTGCGGCACCGTGCGAAGCCCCCGCATGATGCCACCAATGCCCAGAGTATCGGCAATGGTCTGATCCAGACCATAGCTTTTTGGGATGTCAAAATCGGTGACGGTGCAGGGCTTGTAGCCACCGATTTGGAACGCCACCACGACAAAATCCGCCCCATCCAGCGCCGCCCGCTGGCTGGTATGGGTGGTGACCTGCGCCGCCACGCCCATCGAGGCGATCATCTTGTTGGCCACCAGCGCGGAGTCTTCCAGCCGAGCGCTGTCGATGTCCATCAATGCGATCGAGGCATCGCTCAGGTCAGCGTAATGCAGGACATCGCCGATGATGTTCTTCATAAAGATCGTCGAGCCTGCGCCGATAAAGGCAATCTTGATGGCCATTGGCTTTCCTAATTGAATGTCCGCATTGGACGTATTACTTGACGGCACCCAGAGTCAGACCCGCGATGAAGTGTTTTTGTAGCAGGAAGAAGATTGCGACCGGCGGCAGGGCGGCGACAATCGATCCGGCCGAGACCAGATGCCACGCAGCAACCCATTGACCATTCAGTGAATAAAGACCTGCGGTGACCGGCTGGCTTTCGGCACCCTGGGTCAGCACAGTGGCCCAAAAGTAGTCGTTCCAGATGAAGGTGAACACCAGTACTGCCAGCGCCGCAATCGCCGGGCGCATCAGCGGCAGGATGATGAACCAGAAAATCCGCCACTCCTTGACCCCTTCAACCCGCGCCGCCTCGATCAGTTCTACGGGCAGCGAACGGATGAAATTGCGCATGAACAGGGTGCAGAACCCAGTTTGAAATGCGATGTGAAACAGCGCCAGCCCGGTGACCGAGTTGTACAGGCCCATTTGCAGGGTCAAGTCACGCACCGGCACCATTAATATCTGAAACGGCACAAAGTTCCCAGCCACAAACATGAAGAACACCAGCATGTCGCCTTTGAACTTATACACCGCCAACGCAAAGCCAGACATGCACGATAGTGCCAAGGCGCCAATCACCGTGGGGACCGTCACCCGGACCGAGTTCCACATGTAGCTGCCCAGCGGCGTATTGGTGAAAATGTCCGAATAGTTCTGGATCAGGTTAAAAGATGTCGGCCAGCCCCAGTAATTGCCCGCGGTAATATCACCGGCCGAGCGGATCGAAGTCAGCGCCACCGCGATCAGCGGCAGCAGCCACATCACCATGGCGATGGGCAGGGCGGTTTTATACAATCGTTGCAGGGCGACAGACCGGCGTTCAATGGGTGTCGGGAACATGATCAGAGCCCCTTTTCGTCGCGGTACATCTTCACCAGGAAGAAGGTAATGTAGATCATCATGATCAGGAACAGAACAACGGCAATTGCCGCACCATACCCCATACGAAAGCCATACTCGGAAAAGGCTTTTTCGTACATGTAATACGCCAACACTCTTGAGCTGCCCCAAGGGCCGCCTGCAGTCATAATCGAAACCAAATCGAAACTCCGCAGCGCGCCGATGACCGTAACCACAAGGGCAATGAACGTGGCAGGTTTTAGTTGCGGTAGAATGATATACCACAGCATTTTCCAGCCCTTGGCGTTGTCCAGACGTCCGGCCTCGATCTGTTCGGGATCCACAGCGTTCAACCCGGTGATGTACAGGATCATGCAATAGGCGGTCTGCGGCCAGAGACCGGCAAAGATGATGCCGTATGTTACCCAGGTCTCATCCCCCAAGATCGCAATCGGACCCATGCCAAACCAGCCAAGGATCACATTCAACAGCCCATAAGAGGGGTCATAGAACCAAGTGAACACCAGGCCGACAACCACTTGACTGATCACAAAGGGAAAGAAGAACAGCGATTTATACAGTCGCATGCCAAAAACTGTCTGGTTCAGAAACAGCGCGATGAACAGGCCCGCAGGGATCGCCAACATGTACAGCACCAGCCATATCACGTTGTTTTTCAACGAGGTATAGAACGCCTCGTCATCCATCAACTCAACATAGTTGTCTACACCAACATAGGTTTTGGGCCCCAACCCGTCCCAGTCATACAATGAGATTTGAATCGACTGAAAAATCGGAAAAATCACATAGAACAAGAAAAACAAAACTGCCGGTGCCAAGAATAGCACCGGAGCAAGGCTGCGCTGATTGAAACGGGATGCTCGGGACGCTGACATTGGTCAAATCCAGTTTGCTGAGAGAGAGGATGCGGTTGCGCAAGGCAGATACGCAGAGCCCAAAGGCCCTGCGTTTTGGTTCAGTCCGGCGTTTACTTGTAAACGCGCTGGCGGGTTTTCTCGAGACGGGCCAGAATGGCATCCAGACGATCGGGTTTGACCATGAACTCCTGGAACCCTTCCATGCCGACCTTGGCCATTTCGGCAGGCGCATCACGGTCAAAGAACTGGGCAATGCCGCCATCTGTCGAGGACAGCATGGCGTAGCCAGCCTGCAGGAACTTGTCGTCCCCTACAGTTGCGTCTTTGTGGATCGGCAGCTGACCAAGCGTTTCGTTGATCTTGGTTTGTACGTCTGCAGTTGCCAGGAAGGCGAGGAATTTCCTGGCGTCTTCCTTGTTGCTGGCGTTTGCCGGGATATGCAGCGTGTCGGTTGGCGCTTCTTCGGCCAGCGGAACGTCCGGGTTGATAACTGGGAACTGGAAGAATCCCAGTTGATCATCGGTCAGACCAGCTTCGCGTAGCGGAGCCACGGCAAAATTGCCCATGATGTACATCGCCGCATCGTCGGCAACCATTGGTGCCAGAGCTTCCTGCCACGAATAGGAGGAATGGTTTTCCAGGAAGAAGCCTGCGTCGATCAGCTCTTTCCAGTTGTTCATGGTGTCAACAACGCGCGGATCGGTCCACTCGACCTCACCCTTGGTCAGCGCCATGTGGAAATCATAGCCATTGGTGCGCAGGTTCAGATAGTCAAACACGCCGCCAGCGGTCCACAGGTATTTGGTGCCGATGGTGATTGGCGTCACGCCTGCTTCAGTCAGCGTCGCGCCTGCTGCTTTGAACTCGTCCCAATTGGTGGGAACTTCGATGCCATTGGCCTCGAAAATGTCCTTACGGTAATAAACACCCCACTGGTAGTATGTGTAGGGTACACCCCATTTTTTACCGTCGATGGTCATCGAACCCGCCGCCGAGGCCAGCGATTCATTCAGGCCATTTTCTTCCCAGACATCGCTGACATCTTCAAACAGACCGGCGTTGACGTAGGGCAGCATGCGGTTGCCGGCGTACCAGTTGGCAAGGTCAGGTGCGTCAGCAGTCAGGAAGTTGCGAATCGAGGTTTTGTAGCCCTCGTGGTCAAACAGGTTCCATTTGACGGTGATGTCCGGGTTGGCTGCCTCAAAATCAGCAATCAGCTGTTCAAAGGCCGCCTTGGGGGCCGGATCGGATGTGTCTGTGTTGATCACCAGCTCGCCTGCAAATGCAGATGTCGCAAGGATCGTTGAAGCAGCTAACGCCGCGATGGTTGTTCTAAATTTGGTAACCATGATGCCCTCCCTAGGCAGTTTCATTATTCGAAACTGTATTTCACATATTGAAAATATAACCGCACCTCGCTATGACTTGTCAATACTTTCGTCTTGATTTCACGTCGGAGGTTAGGGGAGGAAATTGAATGGCAGAACGGCAAACAGGGGACGGAACCGTCGGCAAGGCACTGGAAGTGCTTGATATGGTGGCAAACTTTGAGCGCCCTGTGCGATTTTCCGAGGTTTTGGAAGGCAGTCCATTTCCAAAAGGAACCCTGTATCGACTATTTCAAACACTGACCAACCAGAGCATGTTGGCCTATGATCCGGATCGTCAAACCTATTCGTTGGGGGTGCGACTGGTCCGTCTGGCCCATGCCGCCTGGCAGCAAAGTTCCCTAGCTCCCATCGCGCGCAGCTATGTTGATGCCTTGTCTCAATCCACCAGTGAAACCGTGCATCTGGCGCAGTTGGACCACGCGCAGGTGCTTTATCTGGACAAGCGGAACGCCCTGAACCCGATCGAGATGTACTCGCAGGCGGGCAAAGTTGGACCGGCTTACTGTACCGGAGTCGGCAAGGCGATGCTGGCGTTTCTTGGGGACGAAGACGTTACCCGGATCATTGCGCAGCAAAGTTTCCACCGCTTTACCAAACATACGCTAACCAATGAAGCGGCTCTGCGGGCCGATCTTGCCGACATCCGTGCCAAGGGGTTTGGTATGGACCGCGAAGAGCACGAACCCGGCATCATCTGCATCGCAGCCCCGATCCTGACCCCACGAGGGCGGGTGCTCGGCGGGCTGTCGGTTACTTCCACAACAGCACAGAAATCACTGGCAGACCTTGAGGCGCTGGCGCCGCAGGTTCAGGCCACAGCACAAAACATCGCGGTCGAGGCCCAGAACTGGCGGTTTCCCGACCAAGCCACAGACACCACGAGAGCGGGGACATAAAATATGTCGGGACTAACACTGAACAATGTGGTCAAGAAATATGGCGACATTCAAGTTATCCATGGCGTTGATCTAGAAATCGAACACGGCGAATTTTGCGTCTTTGTCGGTCCCTCAGGTTGCGGGAAATCCACCCTACTGCGAATGGTGGCAGGGCTAGAGGAAACCACCGCAGGCCAGATCACCATTGGGGGCCAAGATGTCACCAAAATCGATCCTGCCGAGCGCGGCGTGGCCATGGTATTCCAGACTTATGCGCTCTACCCGCATATGTCGGTAGAGGAAAATATGGGCTTTGGCCTGAAAATGACCGGCCACCCAAAAGCAGAAGTGAAACAAAAAGTCGCCGAAGCGTCCAAAATTCTAAAGCTCGACGACTATCTTTCCCGCAAACCCAAAGCCCTGTCGGGCGGTCAACGTCAACGGGTGGCCATCGGTCGTGCGATTGTCCGTGGACCCGACGTGTTCCTGTTTGACGAACCTCTCTCTAACCTCGACGCCGAACTGAGGGTCGACATGCGGATCGAAATCGCCCGCCTGCACAAGAAAATCGGTGCCACAATGATTTACGTAACCCATGATCAAGTCGAAGCGATGACACTCGCCGACAAGATCGTGGTGCTGCGCGATGGCCGGATTGAGCAGGTCGGCAGTCCAATGCAATTGTACAAGGATCCCGACAACAAATTTGTGGCTGGTTTTATTGGCTCGCCAAGTATGAATTTTCTCGACGGTGTCGTCCATGGCGACAAGGTACGTGTGCCGACACTGGGCAATGTGTTGATCGAAACATCCGTTGACCTGCCGGGTGAAGGCAAGCCTGTCTATGTTGGTTTGCGACCGCAACACCTGACGATCGAAGAAGGCGACTCCGCTATCAAACTCGATATTCGCGAGCGCCTGGGTGGTGTCGCACATGATTATCTTGCTGCCCCCGGGGGCGTGCGAATCACCGTTGAAACCCGTGGTGACGAGGCGATTCCCGAAGGCAGTACCATTCGCCTGAGTTTTGACGATGCAGATGTGCTGATTTTCGACAAGGTGACCGAGCAACGGCTACGGGCTTAGTTCAACTGTAAGCGACGCAATCTCGCTACCTTCCTGCAGGCTGCTTGATGTGCTGTCTGGGTATTGCCATGTGTGGACATATATGGACCCCGCCTTTTTGCAACGCCTTAGTTAGAGCTGGATAGGTTTCACGGTTGCTGACGTATATCCAGCTTCTGAATGCGGCCCGAAATATCGTCGCCGCGAGCCCCGATGGATTTCCGCGT
>PIVL01000439.1 GCA_003354145.1 Paracoccaceae bacterium | reverse complement strand
GGCGGAAAGCCGAGTGAGCGCCGCCCCCGCCTGATCAAACCCAATCCAGCGGTCAGCCTTGATCCAAGCAATGCGTTCCTCATCCGGCAGTGCTGCATAACGGCGATACGCTGGATCGATTGTTCAAACCCTTGTGACTTCGGTGATCAACACTGGGAGCTATTTTCCGTAGGGCAGCGCCATAGCTGCCCAATTTGTCCGTGACCACAACGCGCGGCTGGCCAAACTGTTTGAACAACTTGCGGAAAAACCTGTCCGCAGCGCGAGTGTCACGGCGCGATTGATACGTCTTCCCAATACCAGTCTGCGTATCACGATTTCTCGCGCCACCGCTTCAGCCCAAGAGGTGTCATCAATCATGCTACCGTCGGACCAATTCATTTTCAAAACCTTGGAATTATAATATGTCCGATAATGAAAAACAAATCACAGTCAGAAAACACCGAAAAATCATCCTCAGATCCCGCAAACGCTACCCCTACGCAACGAGGACAACGAGAGAGAGCGCCTCCGACGAGAGCATAAGTGTCCCGGACCTTGTCGTTAAGACAGGGTAAACCTCACAAAGACTGCTAGGTTACAGGCCCCTGACCTTCTTAAATCTTCAGCTCAATTCTCTAAGAAGACGCGGCAAGAGTTCGTGTCAACATATGCCTGATATGATCCTGAGCACCAAAAAATACCGCAAGAACTCGAACCACCTGCCGTCGCTCATCTAAATCAAACCAAAACACCGCTTTGTCCAAACGTACAAACCTTATCCCGGCTGCAATGTCGTCCCTTAGCGTCCCCTGTTGAGGCGCAAGTCCAAGCTTATGTGTTGTTGAACGGATGCCACGCAAGCGGTCAACGGCATGCTCAAAAGCCTCTTCGATATCCTCACCAAATCCCACATATGAATCGACGAGGTGATCAAAAATCAGCTCAAAGTCATATTCAGCATCGGCGCTAAATTCAACGGTCCACACGATATTGGCGCTTCTTTCGCTCGATCATGGATTCCAGACGCGTTTCCATTTCAGCAGAGCTTACAAAATGCCCCTTTTGGCGCACGGTTAAGAGCGCGCGCAAAGCCGCATTTTCTAGATCGTCGCTCTCGGTCTTTTGACGTAACAACTCCAAGCTTTGCTGAATAACAGCACTCACACTGGAATATTGTCCCTTTGACACCAACGAACGTGCAAAGGCGTCAAGGGTGTCGGTTAGCGAAATCGATGATTTAACACTCATGAGAAATCTCCTATTGTCACGTTAGTAGCACTCAGTAGCACCGCCGTCAAATATGAGATCACCTATGTAGCCTTGAAATCAGCGCTCTAACAAACGCTGCAATTCCTCCATGGCCCTTGTCACGATGTCACCATTCACCGCTTTGCCGCGCAGTCGGATTACATAGCCCTGACCGTCAGTACCGCTTTGCAGGGTAATCCCGCTGGACAAAAGTAGTGTATCGGCATTCTGCCACCCCGGCATCGGCGTTTTGGTCCGTGGTCGCCCGCCCTTCCCGCTTGGCAGCGTCTCGGCCTCATATTCCTGGACAACCATTTCCAGTTGGGCCCATTCCTCTTTGGCATTGGCTGCCTGCGCCGATGACAACACCTCGCGGAACCGCGATTCCGCTCCTGCCCGCAGTACTGCAGATACCCGTAATCCGTCTTTTTCCCGCAGGCTTTCAGGGAATTCCAACAGGTCGCCAAGCTCTTCGAATATCAACGCAAAGGACCGAAACTTTGACCGCTTGGCCTTGGATCCTGCTTTGAACAACTGATCAACAGCGGCCTCAGTGCTGGTGAACACGCCTTGCTGCGCAGCGATCACCGAGATGCGTCCCCGCTCATAATGAGATAATGAGGCGCGGATTTCGTTTTCCTCGACCATGGCGGTGATTGTGCCACCAATCGTATCCGGATCGCGGATGATGGCATTGATCGATGCGTATTTCTCATCCTTGCTCAGAAGGTACAATTCGCGGATCGCGTTGATGCGACGATAGCCTGAAATGAGACCAAACGGCGTGTCACCACCTGTCCGGAAAACTTCGATTGGTAGCCGCAGTCCATGGGCAGAAATCGAATTTTCAGTTCGGTCATCTCGGCTGGATCAATCACGGTGCGGTCGCGAACCAGTGCGAGATCATCAATTTGATCCAGCGCGATCCGATCGATTACACGTCCCTGCTTTACCGCAGTTCGGTGCGTTACAGCGTCCTTGCTGTTGCGAGCGATTTCGGCCCGTTCTTCGGTGGTGGCCGCCGGATGTGCCTGTGCAGCGTCTGCGGCTACCTGTGAAATTGGCGCCATGGCGGCGCTTGGCCGACTTAGGGTTTCGCGGCGAAACTCTGCTTTGATGCCATCCAAATCCGCAGCACTTGGTGC
This sequence comes from Paracoccaceae bacterium, assembly GCA_003354145.1. GTDB lineage: Bacteria > Pseudomonadota > Alphaproteobacteria > Rhodobacterales > Rhodobacteraceae > NORP181. The sequence continues at coordinate 587 of PIVL01000439.1, read as the reverse complement.
GACAACCTTTCTACGACGTGCCATTTGTGTCTCCTTCGTCTTGCCCGTTCATTTGCAATTCCCGCCACCAGGACCCGATGATCAGATCTTTGACTTCGGCCCATGTTCGGTCAAATGCTTCGCGGCCGCGCACGTAAGTATCGCGATTAAACTCGCGATAATCTGCTTCGTAAATGCCATTCACCTGCTCACCCGCCTGCCCCACCATCGCGGTGACGTCCTGACGGAATGTCGTCATAAAATCGCCAAAATATGCCTGAATGACATTGGCCAAGTCGGTTTGTTGTCCGGCGTCAAATCGGGTGATGATCGTGCGAACGGCATCCCATTCAAATTGCATCTCGGGCAGACCCATGCGTCGGAGATTGGCATTTTCACCCTCTTTGATGGAGGCAAAGGTAGAATAGAGCATGTCAAAAAATCGCCCCGTGGAATCAAACTCAAGGAACGATGCACCCAAAGGAACCAGCAGGATGTCGGCAGCGGAAAGTGCGTTGATAGTCAGGTAGCCAAGGGCCGACGGTGTGTCGATCAGGATAATGTCGTAATCCTGAACAATTCCGCCTTTTTCGAGACCGTTCAAAAGC
>PIVL01000116.1 GCA_003354145.1 Paracoccaceae bacterium | reverse complement strand
GTCAAAACCCTGCTGGAAACCAGAACCGATCCTATTCATCTGACCCCGGACAATATCGCAAGAACCGCCGAAGAAATCGTGCGCTTTGATCCGCCGCTGCACATGTTCACGCGCTATGCCTATGAAACGATCACGATCTTTGACCATACATTCCAGCGTGGCGATCAGGTTGCTCTGATGCTTGGTGCAGCCAATCGTGACCCTGAAATCTGGGACAATCCCAACACCTTCGATCCCACCAGAGCGATCCAGACAAATACCAGCTTTGGTGGCGGCCTGCATTTCTGCGTCGGGGCCCCACTTGCCCGCCAAGAGCTGCAAATCGCGCTACCTATCCTGTTTGAGCGCTGCCCAAACTTGACTCTGACACCGCCAAGCTACGCCAATACCTACCATTTCCACGGACTGACCAAACTTATGGTCTCAAAATAGCCACCAGCCCAACAGTTCTTCTCGTCCTAAATACTCAAACCGCGACACCCGAAATCCTGGCGTCGCCTCGCCTTGCCTTAAATAAAAATGCGCGGAAGCGCTCAATTCCATTCCCTACAAAGGCAGCATCGTTGTCGATTTGATCTCTTCCATCGACAAAAGCGCGGTGACATTGAACACTTTCACCTCAGAAATCAACGCTTGATAAAACTCGTCATAAGCGCGCGCATTGCGCACCCTTACCTTGAGGATATAATCAATATCCCCGGCTAGCCGATGCGCTTCCTGCACTTCCGGACGATCCTGCAACGCCTGCAAAAACGCCGCTTGCCACTCTGCCTCATGCTCGGATGTTCGGATCAACACAAAGAAACAAGCTTCAAATCCCAAGGCTTCGGCATCCAGAACGACAGTCTGCTGCCCGATCACTCCGGCCTCGCGTAATTTGCGGATGCGATTCCACACAGGTGTCTTGGAACTGCCTACTCGAACCGCAATATCATCCAGTGACTGGCTGGCATCGCGCTGCAGCTCTGCCAGGATTTTCCGGTCTGTATCATCTATCCGCACTGCCATTCCTGAAATCCCCTTGGCCCTAGGCCATTTGTTCTACATCGCCACACAATCAGAACAAATGTCCTTATTTATTCCGGGATATGGTAACTTAGCGGGATAATTTCCTATATTTGAACAGAAGTCAAACAGCGAGCCGAGTCAAACAGATGCAACATTTTCCGATCTTCCTTAACCTGAACAAGCGCCCCGTTGTGCTGTCAGGCGGTGGTGATGCTGCTTTGGCAAAACTGCGCCTGTTGTTGAAAACCAATTCCAAGCTAACGGTTTTTGCGGCCACCCCTGCACCGGAAATCGAAAGCTGGGCGCAATCCGGCAAGCTTACATTGATCCGCCGTCCTGTCATGGCCGGTGACCTTTCCAACGCCACGCTGTTCTACGCCGCAGATGAAAACCCATCCGAGGACGCACGCACAGCCAAAATTGCCCGCGATGCCAGAGCGCTTGTCAATATCGTTGATAACTTGCAAGACAGCGACTTTATCACGCCAGCCATCGTTGATCGCGCGCCTGTCACCATCGCCATCGGTACCGAGGGCACGGCCCCGGTCCTTGCTCGCGCCCTAAAGGCCGAACTAGAAGCCCGTTTACCCGCCTCTGTCGGCCCCCTCGCCCGTATTGGCAACTCCTTTCGCGCGTTGGCCATGAAGCTTCCCGCAGGTCGCGCCCGTCGTGATTTCTGGGCAGACTATTTTTCGGATGCCGGTCCCAAAGCTCTCACCAAGGGCAAAGCGGCCGTCAAACCAGCCCTGAACACGTTACTTGACCGCCATCTGTCACGCGCTGCACGCCCGGGCCATGTTGCCTTTGTCGGCGCAGGCCCCGGTGATCCTGACCTGCTCACCATGAAAGCCCGCCGTGCGTTGGATGAGGCAGATGTTGTCATTCATGACCGTCTTATAACCGCTGAAATTCTTGACCTTGCCCGACGCGAGGCCACCATCATTGATGCCGGTAAAGAAGGCTTTGGGCCTTCAGTGTCACAGGACGACATCAACGCGCTGATCGTCGGACATGCGGGCAACGGGGCACAGGTTGTCCGGCTCAAATCCGGGGACGCCACTGTCTTTGGTCGTCTGGACGAAGAAATCGACGCCTGTGACGACGCGCAGATCAGCTGGAACATTGTCCCCGGCATCACCGCCGCCTCGGCCTCGGTCGCCGCACTTGGGCAAAGCCTGACCAAACGCGGTCGCAATTCGTCTGTTCGCTTCCTCACCGGGCATGACATGCGCGGCTTTGCTGATCACGACTGGGCCGCCCTTTCCCGTCCGGGCGAGGTCGCAGCCATCTACATGGGCAAGAAATCTGCCCGTTTTGTGCAAGGCCGGTTGCTGATGCATGGCGCTGACCGCGCCACACCTGTCAGCGTAATTGAAAACGCCTCGCGCCCTGATCAGCGCATTCTGGAAACAACGCTGGCCACCCTGCCCGCCGATCTTGCTGACGCAGGTTTTGATGGCCCGGCCCTGACCCTTTTTGGCCTCGCCCCGCGCGCCGCCCAATCCCTTTCACACCTACAAATGGAGACAGCCTGATGCCCAGTCCATTCACCCCAAAAATCGTCACCGCCTCTGACTTGCTCGACGGCGATGTGATCTATCAAACCGAAGACGACCGCTGGTCGCGCAACCTGACGGATGCCGAGGTCATCACTGATGAGGCCCATTCTCAAATTCGCCTGCTGGATGCGGAACGACAGAACATTGCTCTTGTGGGTGCCTATCTGGCCGACGTGAACATTGGTGCAAATGGTCCCGAGCCGGTGCATTTCCGCGAAGATTTCCGCCGTACCGGGCCTTCCAATTATTCACACGGAAAACAGGAGGGCGCGAGCAATGTATAAATATAACGAGTTTGACACCGCCTTTCTGAACGAACGCAACGCCCAGTTCCGCGCCCAGGTGGAACGCCGCATCGATGGATCGTTGACTGAAGACGAGTTTAAACCCCTGCGCCTGATGAACGGTCTTTATCTGCAGCTGCACGCCTATATGTTGCGCGTCGCAATCCCTTACGGCACGCTTAACTCCGCACAAATGCGCGCTTTGGCCGAGATTTCCGAGAAGTGGGACAAAGGCTATGGCCATTTCACCACGCGCCAGAATATCCAGTATAACTGGCCCAAACTGCGCGATGTGCCCGATATGCTGGATGCACTGGCCAAAGTCGGGCTGCACGCAATACAAACCAGCGGAAACACCATTCGCAATGTGACGGCTGACCATTTTGCAGGCGCTGCAGCCGACGAAATAGCCGACCCTCGCCCCGTCGCCGAACTGGTCCGGCAATGGTCCACGGACCACCCGGATTTCCAGTTTTTGGGGCGCAAATTCAAAATCGCAGTCACCGGCAGTTCAAGCGATCGCGCCGTGATCAAGGCCCATGACATCGGCCTGCGCATTGCTGAGCGCGACGGCAAAGCCGGATTCGAAGTCATCGTTGGTGGCGGTCTTGGCCGCACACCGATGATTGGCAAAACCATCCGCGACTTCCTACCTAAACCCGACCTGCTTCCCTATCTTGAGGCCGTATTAAACGTCTATAACCTGTTGGGGAGACGCGATAATAAGTACAAAGCCCGTATCAAGATCACCGTCCATGAAAACGGCATAGACAAGATCCGCTCACTGGTCGAAGAACAGTTCCTGCTAATCCGCCCCACCTTTAGCGGCGTCGATCAGGACATGCTGCGTGACATCGAAACCGCCTTCGCGGCTCCGACATGGCAGCAAAAGCCGCTTACCGCCTATGAAGATGCTTACCGCGTCGATCCGGTGTTTCGCAGTTGGGCCGACACCAACTTGTCTGCACACAATGCCGATGGCTATGCCATTGTGACGATCAGCCTTAAGGCGCATGGTGCAACACCCGGCGACGCCACAGCCGATCAGATGCGTCTGATGGCTGATCTGGCGGAACGCTATGGCCATAACGAATTGCGCATCTCGCATGAGCAGAACGTAATCCTGCCGCATGTGCATAAATCGGACTTACCATTGATCCACGCAGAGCTTCAGCGTGCTGATCTGGGTACCGCCAATATCGGCCTGATCAGCGACATCATCGCCTGCCCGGGTATGGATTACTGCGCACTGGCCACGGCCCGCTCAATCCCGGTCGCTCAAGAGATTGCCACGCGCTTTGACGAACTTAAGCTCGAGCATGATATTGGTGCGCTGAAAATCAAGATCAGCGGCTGCATCAACGCCTGTGGCCACCACCATATTGCCCATATCGGCATTCTTGGCCTCGATCGTGCTGGTGTCGAAAACTACCAGATCACTTTAGGCGGTGACGCAACTATGACCGCCGCAATTGGTCAACGCGCCGGGCCCGGCTTTTCGGCTGACGACATCGTTCCAGCCATAGAACGGCTGGTCTATGCCTATCTGGATCTGCGCACAGACCCATCCGAGGAATTCCTGCAAACCTACGGCCGCCTCGGCCTTGCCCCCTTCAAATCTGCCCTTTATCCCGAGGTACAGGCCCCAAAGGTACGGGCCCCAGAGGTGTCAGCAAATGCCGCTTGACGCCTCCCCCCCAATTCTTCTCGTCAAAAATACTTCTGCCGGAGGCTCCGACATAACGACACGCGCAACCCTCACCGAAAAGGCAAACGCTCTCAACGCGCGTTATCGTCATCACAGCGCCACTGCGGTGATGCAGGGCGCGCTGAATGATGCTGGCAACATCGCGCTGGTGTCCAGTTTCGGCGCGGAATCGGTGGTGTTGCTGCACATGGCGGCGGTGCTCGACAAAACCACACCGGTTTTGTTCATCGACACGGAAATGTTGTTCACCGAAACACTGGTTTACCAGACCGAGGTGAGCGAGCGGCTTGGCCTGCAAAACCTGTCGATCATCCGTGCCGACAACATCGCCGAAATCGACCCGACGGGCACTTTGCACAAAACCGACTCCGACGCCTGTTGTGAGCTGCGCAAAACTGTCCCTTTGCAAAAGTCGCTGACCAGGTTTGACGGCTGGATCACCGGGCGCAAAAGGTTTCAGTCGGGCAAACGCGCCAAGATGGAGTTCTTTGAGGTTCAAGACGGTGCAAACCGGATCAAGGTCAACCCGCTGGCCCATTGGACCCCTGCGGATGTTCAGGCGTATATGGAAGAAAACCGTCTGCCCCGGCATCCACTGGTGGCCAAAGGCTATCCTTCGATCGGCTGCCAACCCTGCACATCGCCGGTGAAAGCAGGCGAAAACCCCCGCGCCGGACGTTGGCGTGACCTAAGCAAAGATGAATGTGGCATCCATTTTGTAAACGGCAAAATGGTCCGCACAGGAGCAAACGCATGAGCATTATAGTAACAGATTCTGGTTTTGGTCCGGACACATGGACCGGCGAGGCCCCGATGGAGCTGGCCTCAGATACTGACCCGCAAACCGTGGTTGCGCAGTTGCCGACGCTTGAAATGATCCGCGTTGATTTCCCAAATTCGGCAGACGGGCGTGGCTTTACAATTGCGCGCCAGTTGCGTTTGCACGGCTACAAGGGGCGTCTGCGCGCCCGGGGTCATGTGCTGGCAGATCAATACGCGATGGCGCGGCGTGCGGGATTTGACGAGGTCGAAATCGACGAAGATCTGGCCGCCCGCCAACTCGAAGATCAGTGGCTATTCCGTGCCAACTGGCAAGAAAATGACTATCAGTCGCGCCTGCGCGGCTGAATTTACCCTTTCACAACGCACCGGCACCTTCTAATTAGGGACTGCGCCTTGTAGGGCGCTTTTGATTGAGTATGACAAAAATGACATCCGTGACCGACACACCCGCTGTAAAAGTACCCACCCTGCCTGACGCCCAGACCGTGACATCGGTCAAGCATTGGACCGACAGCCTATTTTCCTTTCGCGTTACCCGCCCGCAATCACTGCGGTTCCGGTCGGGTGAGTTTGTGATGATTGGGCTAATGGGTGACAATGGCCGCCCCTTGTTGCGCGCGTACTCCATCGCCAGCCCTTCCTGGGATGACGAATTGGAATTCTATTCCATCAAGGTGCAGGACGGCCCTCTCACGTCGCGGCTGCAACATATTCAGCCGGGCGACGAGATTATTCTGCGTCCCAAACCCGTTGGTACGTTGGTGCATGACGCGCTGCTACCCGGCAAACGGTTGTGGTTTTTTGCCACCGGCACCGGCTTTGCGCCATTTGCATCGCTGCTGCGTGAACCGGACACATACGAGAAATACGACGAAATTATTATCACGCACACGTGCCGTAACGTGGCTGAACTGACCTATGGTCGTGAACTGATTGAAAGCCTGGACGATGATCCGCTGATCGGCGAGATGGTTGCCGGCAAGGTACGCTATTATCCGACAACAACGCGCGAAGAAAGCCCGACCATGGGACGGATCACCACATTGCTGCTGGATGGCACGGTGTTCCGCGATCTGGGCATTGACGGTATCAGTGCCGACAATGATCGCGCGATGGTTTGTGGATCACTTGGATTCAACAAGGACATGAAGGAAATACTTGAAGGCTTTGGCTTGAATGAGGGTGCAAACTCTGATCCCAAGGAATTTGTCGTCGAAAAGGCGTTTGTCGGATAGGCAATTTCCGCCAGCTTCATTGTTTACAAAAGGCTTGCGCTCGAAACCGGGCGCAGGCCTTTTCATTTCCAATTCCTCAGTCAGGAATTGCCTGACAACGTTTTAGTTGCCTGTTGTGCTATCAGTTTCCGTGCCTGTAGCCGACTCAACCGCATCAGTTGCCTCATCCACAGCATCTTTCGCAGCATCGGTCGCCTCATCCACAGCATCTGTTACAGCGTCGGTCGCCGTTTCAGCAGCATCAGTTACGGCATCAGCAGTACTTTCAACAGCATCACTTACAGCGTCACTGGCTTCGCTCGCAGTGTCCGCAACATCATCAGCGGCCTCAGTCACAGCGTTACTTGTGTCAGTCACCGCATCGGTTACTGCCCCTTCAACCGCCTCAGAAGATGTGCTCTCCTCAGAGACCATCGGTTCCTGATTCATCCAGTAATATCCGCCGGCAATTATCACACCGACTATTATCAATATTGTCAAAGCTCTCATTTTTAGGTCCCCCTTCTAAAGTGGCCATAAGAATGTTTCCATCTTATCACTTTTCAAATGGAGACTCTGGATTTGTTCAACAAGGGGGAATTTTCTGCGAGATTTCGCCAAAAGGCCGAGAATACGCCTTGTAAGAGAACGATAGGAAAGTTACCTTTCTCGTTCCATGAATAGAACGATTAAAGGAACGATTCCATAGCTCGCAGACCTCATAACGCGCCGCCGCAACGCGACACCGGCCCCCGCGTAAACGACAAAATTCGCTCGAATGAAATTCGCCTGATTGGCGCTGAAGGTGAAAATGTTGGCGTTGTCACGCCATCGCGTGCCATGCAAATGGCAGATGACGCAGGGCTTGACCTTGTTGAAATCTCACCAAACGCCAACCCTCCTGTGTGCAAGATCATGGATTTTGGCAAGTTCAAATATGAGCAGCAAAAACGCGAAAGCGAAGCGCGCAAAAAGCAAAAGATCATCGAGGTCAAAGAGGTCAAATTTCGACCCAACACTGACACGCATGATTATGATGTCAAGATGCGCAACGTGTTCAAATTTCTCGACAATGGCGACAAGGTCAAAGTGACTTTGCGGTTCCGTGGTCGTGAAATGGCGCACCTGAATCTGGGCCGCGAGCTGCTGCAACGTGTGGCGGAAGACACCAAAGATGTGGGCAAGATCGAAAACATGCCCAAGATGGAAGGCCGTCAGATGATTATGATGATCGGCCCGTTGCCGCAGAAATAGCGGCACCAAACAGACCTCTAAAACGCCCCGCCCTTTGGTGGGGCTTTTTTATTCCTTTATCTTTGCCTTGTGCAGCCGTCTTCAAAATCGCACATAAAAGCGCGGCTCATGCCACGCCCCGATCACCAGCTTGCCATTTCGCAGCATCGACATAATCAAATGCCAGCGATACCAGATCGACAAGAAGTAGCGCGATCAACATCCATCTGTAGCCATCACTCAAAACCTGATCGCTCAGCAATATCCATCCCACCAACACCACCAGCGGTGTCCAGATCACCAGATGCGGCAGCGCCATGCGTTTGGACAAACCCCGTTCCAGCATCATGATCGGCAGGTTGGGCAACATGCCTCCTATGCTAAGGACAGCGACCCAAAGGCCATAAGGTTCGTTGACAAAAGCCAGAGGTAGCAGGTTCACCGGGACTAGGATCACAGCGACCCATATTTGCACCCAAAGCGGAATTCGCCGAAAACTTTGCCAAATTTCAACGACCATACTGGCCCCTTAAACCAACAAGACCTGCCCAACTTGCGCCGGGCAGGTCAAAACTCATCCGCAAGCCAATCAGCTGGCGGCTTCGATCGCCCGTTTGGTCATCACTTTTACCAGATGTGCGCGGTATTCTTTGGTGCCGTGCAAATCTGCAATCATGTTCTGCGGTGCGATATTCAAATCTATCAGCGCATCGGTGCGGAACTCTTTGTTCAGCGCCTCTTCGGCCTCGGTCCAGCGGAACACGCCATCCTCGGACGCGCCAGTCACGGCCACGCGCACACCATCAGCGTATTTGGCAACAAACACCCCAACAAGCGCAAAGCGGGATGCTGGTTGCAGGAACTTTTGATAGCTGGCCGCCTGAGGCACCGGGAAGCGCACAGAGGTAATGATTTCACCTTCTTCAAGGGTGGTGCCAAACAGCCCGTCAAAAAAGTCATCTGCGGCAATGTCACGATTGTTGGTGCTGATGGTTGCGCCACTGCCCAGAACTGCCGCCGGATAGCAGGCAGCGGGGTCGTTATTGGCCAGTGATCCACCGATCGTGCCGCGATTGCGTACTGCAGGATCGCCAATATGACCGGCCAGATCCGCGAGCGCCGGATAGGCCCCGGCATTTGCCGCCACTGCTGCATGGGTGGTTGCGCCACCGATGCCAAGGGATCCGTCGCCGTTATCAGTGACACCTTGCAATTCGGCAATACCGGATAACGACACCAGTTTCAAAGGCGCGGCAAGGCGTTGTTTTAGCGTTGGAATCAGCGTCTGCCCACCGCCTAGTGCCTGCGCATCTTCGGTACTAAGAGCCGATAGTGCGTCCGCAACAGTACCTGGTTTTACAAAATCAAATTCATACATCGTTTTCGTCCTTTCCAAAGAGGTTGAGAGCGTCGCCCTCAACTTTCTGGTTCAATTTCAATCAGCTGTTCATCGCCGTCCAAACACGCGACGGGCTCATCGGCATGTCGATATGGGTAACGTTGCTACCGCCTGACCGAAGCGCATCAATCACCGCATTGACCACAGTAGGAGGCGAGCCAATCGCCCCAGCCTCACCGCAGCCTTTGACGCCCAATGGGTTATGCGTACACGGCGTATAGCAAGAGTTATCAACTGCGTAGAACGGCAGATCATCAGCACGCGGCATCGCGTAATCCATGAAGGACCCGCTAAGCAACTGGCCATTGTCGTCATAAACGCCATGTTCCAGCAACGCCTGACCAATACCCTGCGCCAAGCCACCATGCACCTGTCCATCGACAATCATCGGATTGATAATGTTGCCGAAATCATCAGCAGCGCAGAAACGCTCGATGGAGACTTTACCGGTCTCAGGGTCCACCTCGACCTCGCAGGCATAAGCCCCTGACGGATAAGTAAAGTTGGCAGGATCATAAAACGCGGTTTCTTCCAGGCCCGGTTCCAATTCCTCATGTGGGAAATCATGCGGAACATAAGCCTTAAATGCTACCTCACCGAAAGCCACAGACTTGTCGGTTCCTGCAACACTGAACGCACCATCCTTGAAATCGATATCAGCTTCTGATGTCTCCATCATATGCGCCGCGATCTTTTTGGCTTTGTTGATGATCTTTTCAGTGGCGCGCACGACCGCCGCGCCGCCAACTGCAATTGAGCGTGATCCATAGGTACCCATTCCAAACGGAATTTTCGACGTATCACCATGCACGAGATCAATCAGGTTCTCGTCAATGCCCAACATTTCAGCGACCACTTGCGGGAACGCGGTTTCATGCCCTTGCCCATGACTGTGGACACCAACCATGACCGATATGTTGCCTGTGGCATTTACCCGGACCGTAGCGGAATCATACAGCCCAACACGAGCGCCCAGAGCACCAGCAAGGTTAGATGGGGCAAGCCCACACGCCTCGATGTACGAATTCACGCCAAGGCCACGCAACATTCCACGCGCTTCGCTTTCTGCACGACGGGCCGCAAATCCTGACATGTCGGCCATGCCTTCCATCACATCCATCACGCCATCATAGTTACCGCTGTCGTATTCAAGTCCAGCAGCCGACGTGAACGGGTATTGATCCGGTTTGACAAAATTCTTGCGCCGCAAAGCAATAGGATCAATGCCAAGTTCATGGGCGCATTTATCGACAATACGCTCGATCGAGAATGTCGCTTCGGGACGTCCGGCGCCGCGATAAGCATCAACCGGAGCCGTATTGGTAAACACCGCTTTCAAGTTCACATAGACGTGTGGAACCGTATAATTCCCGGCCATCAGCGTGCCATGCAGATAAGTTGGCGTCGCGGTCGAGAAGTTTGACAGATAGGCCCCGACATTTGCCAACGTCGACGTGCGGAACGCGATGAACGTGCCATCTGTTTCCGTCGCCAACTCGATTGTGGTGACATGATCACGCCCATGGGCGTCCGTCAGAAAGCTTTCGGTGCGGTCGGCCGTCCATTTCACGGGGCGACACAGCTTTTTCGCCGCTGCCAACACCAGCGCCTCTTCGCCATAGTGATAGATCTTTGAACCAAACCCGCCTCCAACATCGGGGGCAATCACCGTAAGCTTGTTTTCAGGAATGCCCATCACAAAGGCACAGACCAGCAACCGCGTCAGATGCGGGTTCTGCGATGTAGTGTAAAGCGTGTATTCATCCGATCCGGCATTGTAATCAGCCAGCGATGCACGCGGCTCAAGCGCGTTGGGCACCAACCGGTTGTTCACAAGCTCCAGAGTAGTCACATGAGGAGCCGCCTTGATTGCGGCATCCGTTGCTGCACGATTATCCTCGATCCAGCCCCAATCAAAACAGATATTGGTTTCGATCTCGTCATGAACCAGCCCAGCACCGTCAGCAACTGCTGCAACGGTGTTGGCAACGGCTGGCAGCTCGGTGATCTGGGCCTCGATCTTTTCCACCGCATCGCGTGCTTGTGCGTTGGTCTCTGCGATAACTGCTGCGTAGGCGTCGCCCACATGGCGCACTTTGCCATGTGCCAGAACCGGACGTTTGGGTTCTTTCATCGGCGTGCCGTCGCGGCTTTCGATATACCAGCCAGCGGGGTTACCGCCAACTTCGACAAAGTCTTCACCGGTAAAAATGGCCAATACACCGGGCATTTCTGCCGCAGCAGACACGTCGATGCTGTCGATTGTTCCGTTGGCGACGTTTGAGCGGGCAAAGGCCGCATGGGCCTGTCCGTGAAGATTGATGTCATCAGTGTAGTTGCCGTTCCCGGTCAGGAACCGAACGTCTTCGCGCCGCTTACTGCTGGCGCCTATTCCACTATCCTTAGGCATTGTATTAATTCCTCCCTTTGGAATGCGTGGGTTTTCACCCACCCTACGCCCTGATTGTTGGTGTAGGGTGGGTGAAAACCCACGCGCATTCCGGTCTATTCAGCTGCGATTGCGACGTCCTGGCCAGATGCAGCCATGATCGCTTTGACGATATTGTGATATCCGGTACAGCGGCAAATATTGCCTTCCAGATAGGCGCGAACCTCGGCCTCGGTGGGTTTTGGGTTCTCTTTCAACAACGCCGCGGCCGACATCACCATACCCGGTGTGCAGAAACCACACTGCAGACCATGATGATCCTGAAACGCCTGTTGAATCACATTCAGTGATCCATCTTCGTTGGCCTGACCTTCAATAGTGGCGACATTGGAACCGTCAGCTTCTAATGCGAGCATCGTGCAGGATTTTATCGCTTCACCGTCCACATGTACGACACAGGCGCCACATTGGCTGGTGTCACAACCTATATGAGTGCCAGTCAGCCCCAGCGTGTCGCGCAAAAATGTAGATAGTAATGTACGCCCTTCGGCGTCGCCGGAAACGGTTTTACCGTTCACGGTCATAGTCAGCTGAGTCATAGGATCCTCCCCGATCAAACTAATTAACTTGCTGAGATCAAGTTAAACACGGCTCGGGCGCATTGAGAACCGTCAAATTGCAAAAAGTGCACAAAGTCGGTGTCTTCCGCGCTAAAGTGCACGCACCGATTTCATGATTCACGCCGAGCGCGCGGTTGAGGCCGCGTCGGAATTTCCTTGAGTAATCCACCCACGCCCATCGCAGCAATATCCGCACCTGT
>PIVL01000945.1 GCA_003354145.1 Paracoccaceae bacterium | reverse complement strand
TGTTCGAAAACCGGGTGTATGATGCTGAAAAGCAGGGTGCGAAAATTCTGTATCACCCGGCGCGTCGTGGCGCGTTGCTGCCCCCTATTGTTGTTGATCACGTGCCTCATGACAGCGAATTGGTGATGGAAGAAACATTTGGCCCGATCGTGCCCATTGTTCGGGTTCCGGACAATGACCAAGAGGTCATGGAGATTTCGAACTCCACCGAATTCGGCCTGTCATCAGGTGTTTGTACCAACGATCTGAACCGGGCCATTGCCTATATTAACGGTTTGGATGTCGGCACCTGCAACATCTGGGAGCAACCCGGTTATCGCATTGAAATGTCGCCATTCGGCGGCATCAAAGACAGCGGCAATGCGGTGAAAGAAGGCGTATTGGAAGCGATGAAATTTTTCACAAATGTGAAAACCTATTCGTTGCCATGGCCGGAATAGGGGCTTCGGTTCTTTCCTAAGGCACTGCGAGCGCTTATTGGCGCTCGCCTCTATCCAAAGGGATTTCATGGCTAAAATTGTTCACACCGAGGGCGAATCCAACACATCAGAAGCGCGCGCAGAATGGAGCGCCAAATCTTCCGGTCCGAAATCCGCGCCTTTGATTCAGCGTGACAGCGATGCGTTCCTGCATCAAGGCCTGTCCAGCCCCTGCGCGGCCACCATTGCCAAAGCCGAAGGCATCTGGATCGAAGACCTTGATGGCAACCGGTTCATGGATTT
>PIVL01000944.1 GCA_003354145.1 Paracoccaceae bacterium | reverse complement strand
CATGTGCGCGAGAGCTCGGGCGGGACTTCGCGGGCAGTGCCTCAGCGCCTGCGCGCTTCGCGGGCAGTGCCTCAGTGCCTGCGCGCTTCTGGGCTCCCGTTGCGCACTAGATGATCTCCCTCACCCCGGTCTGGAGGCCTCCTGGACGGCGTATGAGTTACAGGGTAGAATCGAAGTTCATGGAAGGAACGCTTTTTCTACAGACGACACTTGTACACGGAAAGGAAGCGAAGATGGCCCGAGGCCTGCCGCGTGCTGGAAGAGAGGGTGAATGGGGAGCCCTCATTGGGCGAGCTCCGGGGGAAATGGTTGGCTTGGCAGCCCTGCTGCTCGGTGATTTCGGCGTTAGGCCGTCGGAGAAGGCTCGTTTTTGGGCCGGCGAAAGGGAATTTGGGGCGAAGAGGAAAAAGAGGAGAAGCAGTGCGAGGCTCAAGTGATTTCGGTTTGTCTCGTCAGGTGTGAGGGGCGAATGCTTATGAGTTTCTTTGCCGAAGGGCGTTGGTTTTGGGTCTTTGAGAGATGCGCGTTCCGGGAGCGCCCGTTTTTACGGTGGTGTGTGTGGGGCTGTTTTTCGCCCCCACCCGCCCGCCCGGCTGCACACAGCCTGTCCACCACCACCGGGACTTCGCGGGCAGTGCCTCAGTGCCTGCGCGCTTCGCGGGCAGTGCCTCAGTGCCTGCGCGCTTCTGGGCTCCCGTTGCGCACTAGATGATCTCCCTCAC
>PIVL01000438.1 GCA_003354145.1 Paracoccaceae bacterium | reverse complement strand
TTTTGCCCGTAATAGACGAAATACCAGGCAATTGCGGTACCAACTCCAAAGCACCAGATGTTCAGCAATCGCCGCATACGTGGCCCCACCGCATTGATCAGGATCGAAACCCGAATATGCGCGCCACGGTTTAGTGCATTGGCAAAGGCCAGAAAACTGGCCGCTGCCATGGCGTATCCGGCATAATCGGGCGCGCCAGGGAACACTTCGCCAGTCCAGCGGGCCACCATTTGCACAACGATCAGCGACAGAATGGCAATCAGGCAAAGTGCGGCCAACACGCCAGAAGTCAGATACAGAAAATCGAGTGCAGTTCGCAAACGTCGAACAAACCCCATGATGCCCCCCTTTGGTCGCCAGACAGGAAACGGGCGGCCAATAACAGCCACCCGTCTTGTTACTTTACTTCATCGAATTAAAGCTATCGACGATGGCAGCACCCTGCTCACCCGCAGCTTCAAGCCATTCGGCAGTCATGGTTTCACCAATCGCACGCAGCTCAGCCTTCAGCGCATCATTGGCCGGACCAACAGTCATGCCGCCATCTCGCAAACCTTGCATCGTGAACCCGGTGTATTCCTTGGCGCGCCATGTGCCGGCGTATTCAGCTATCTCAGCACAGGCAGTTATTACGGCTTTGCTGCTGTCAGATACGCCAGCCCAGACCTCGGAATTGACCATGATATAGTTGCGCGGCAACCAGGCATCCACCTCGTAGAAATAGTTCAGGCTTTCCCATACTTTGCGGTCATAGCCAGTGGACCCGGACGACACCATCGCGTCTGCAACACCGGTGGCAAACGCCTGACTGATTTCCGCCGCTTCAATCGTCACGGGCAACATTCCGGTAAGTTCAGCAAGTCGCGCAGTGGCGTTGTTGTAAGAACGGAATTTGATGCCCTTCATGTCAGCAACCGAATTTACCTCATTCTTGAAATATAGACCCTGCGGAGGCCATGGCACCGAGTAAAGCAGTGTCAGATTCTGGTCGGCCAAAATCGTTTCAAGCGTCGGCTTGGCGGCTTTCCAAAGCTTTGCTGCATCATCAAAAGACGTTGCCAGGAACGGTACAGAATCGACACCGAATATTGCATTTTCATTCTGATGCCCGGACATCAGTCGCTCACCAATCGGCACTTGGCCGGTCTGGATAGCACGTTTGATCTGGGCTCCGGGAAACAGCGAACCGGATGGGTGCGTGACGATTTCGATGTCTCCAGCAGTGCCTGTTGTGACGCATTTGGCGAACTCTGCACCTGTCGCAGAATGGAAATTGGACGCTGAATAGGCCATTGGCATGTCCCATTTATCCGCCATTGCAGGCAGCGCTGACGTGGCGGTCAAAGCCGTAGCAGCCAGTAGATTTGTTAACTTTTTCATTAGTTTACTCCCAGGTTGGTTGAATAATTTTCGTTCGGGTTTCATCGCCCCGCTAAGGCGTATCGTGCAGGCGAATAGACACTCACGTCAATATTTGGTTGCTGACCGGAAATAAGTTGCGCCAATATCCGCCCTGTTTTGGGTCCGCCGGTCAGTCCAATATGGTGGTGGCCGAACCCGGTATATGCCCCTGACAGGCCCGGCACTTCGCCAATGACCGGGATCGAATCTGCTGTGGCGGGGCGGTGGCCCATCCAATCGGTTTCTTCGGACCAGGTCAGCCCCGGAAACGCCATACGCGCGTTTTTGCGAAGCAGTTCCAGCGGGGCCTCTGAGGCAGGTGCATCCAGCCCGCCAAACTCCACCACGCCGGCAAGACGCAGTCGACCTTCCATCGGCGTAGCCACGAATTTTCCCGAGGCCACCATAACCGGCGCACGGGGCATGAAGGACGGGTTCCAAAACTCGATATGATAGCCGCGTTCAGCTTCAAGAGGCACGGAAAGACCCAGTTTCTTGGCCAAAGGCCCGGACCAGACACCAGTTGCGACCACAACGGCATCACAGGGAATAACCTCTCCCCCTTTGATCTGAACACCAGTAACCTTCCCGTTTTCCTGTGCGAAATCCGCGATGTCCGCCTTGATGAACTGGCCACCTTCGCGTTCCACATGCTCGGCAAGGTCTTTGACATACTGCCCTGGATCAGAGATGCGGCCATGATTTTTCAGACATGTCGCAAACTGCAGATCGGGGCCAAAGTTCGGATCGTATTGCTTGAATGCCTCTCCCTCAAGCTCCTCCCATTCAAAGCCGTTGGCGGCCCGTAAGGCCCAACCAAAAGCATCGCCCTCAAAATGCGCGCGGTCCTTGTAGATATACAGATAATCCGACGGAACCACCCATTTTTCGGCACCTGTTCCATCAGATAAGGCCTGGTGATCGGCCAGGCTATCCCCAACAATCGGTGTTAAAGCCGCCGCTGCACGCGTGGCGTCTTTGGCATTAGCGTGACCCAGATACTTGACCAGCCACGGCAGCAGGCGCGGCAGATATCCCCATTTCAGAAACAGCGGCTGATTCGCGCTAAGCAGCATTTCCGGCGCTTTCAAGAGCAGCCCAGGCCCCGTCACCGGCACGACAGAAGCAGACGCCAAAACACCGCCGTTGCCATAACTCGTACCTTCGGCCGGTCCGGCCCGGTCAATCAAAACCACTTTATGACCAGCACGCTGCAACCAAATTGCGGTGGAAACGCCAACGATGCCAGCCCCGACAATTGCAACGGTTTTAGATTGTTCACTCATGTTGTTTGGCTCCGGCCCCGACTAAAAAATTCTAACTTATCGAGGTCAGGGCAAGTACCCAACCCCGGCCCGTGCGGGACAGTAACCTGCCCATTGTCACACTTAAATGGCTGCTTGAGGATATCAGTTTTCAGATAGTATCTGGCCTGATAAAATTCACAACCCAAGGTTATTTCCGGCGTTGCCGCGATCATATGAGTGCCCGCCAGATGCGCCAATCCAGCCTCAAACATATCGCCTCCATAAGCTGACAATCCCGACGCAATCGCGATTTTTGCAGTGGTGCGCGCGCGTTCCAT
>PIVL01000943.1 GCA_003354145.1 Paracoccaceae bacterium | reverse complement strand
GTAAGCTCCCAATTGTTTTTTGGTTATGCCTGCCTTATTTACAAAGGCTTGTTCTACTGATATTTTGCTATCTGTTTCACCCCTAGCAGCTTTTAAGTTCTTTTGAAGTCCTTGCATTAATTCTTGGTGGCTGGGTAGCGATTGGTTGTTAAGGTTCTCTGATTTTTTTTGGCTGGGTTTAGCTTGATTATATTTGGGGTTAATGTATTTTTTGCCAGTGGTATGTTTTTTATGGCTAGGATTAGTTGACTCTGAGAAAGAGTTGTTGTTGCCTCCTTTGAGTGCATTATTCTGTATTCCTATATTTTGCCATGCTTGCTTATTTTCATTCTCTTCATCTTTAAATGTTCTTTCTAAAAGGTAATTGCTTAATGATTGCTTTCTATACCAACGATATAAAGTTTTGTCACCAAGTCGTATACGATAACCAACATTGTGACTTCTTATTGCACAATTTTCAGCAGTTGTTTGCTGTGGTCTATAGGGCCAAGTTTTTATCCATGTAGATTTATTACCTTCGGAGGGATATTTTTTATAAAGATGGTTTTCATAAAGATGGTTTATTTCTTTAGTAATTTTTTTGGAAAAACACAGTTTTACTGCAGCAACTAGGTATCCTTCTAGCCAACCAGCATGTTGCGGTAAAGATTTCTTTGGAAAATATGTTACCAAATAAGGCTGTATGGCATGTTCACTGTTTTCTGGATGCTTAAAGCCATAGGCT
>PIVL01000942.1 GCA_003354145.1 Paracoccaceae bacterium | reverse complement strand
CTGGTACGTTATACTATTAGTTCGTAATGTTTTATAATAGTTTATAATGTTGATCTATAATAGTTTATATGATATTGTTGCTATTATGGTATAAGAATTTATGATACGTTGGCACGTTGAAGCGCTGGTAAGTGGCTCATACTAGCATGTTGGTTAAGGCATGACGCTTCGGTCTAAGGCATGACGTCTGGCACTTTCGTGTGGAGCGCGTGCAAATTTTGGACGCGTTCGCGACCATCTACATGTGTGGAAATCAGAAAATGTCGTGTAAGGGTTGCAAAATGTTGAATGCCGGATTGTGGGAATCAACCCCGAGCCAAAGTGCAGTACCGACGGAGACAGCTTTGGACTTGGAGCACCTCGGGATGCCAAGCTTCGTACTGTCAAAACCACGCTACGTTGCACCCAAACAGCAACTTTTTCTGGGTTTCGAAGCAACATCGTTTTCAGCATGTGCACGAATGTTTGGAAAGGGTTGCACGTGTCAGGGCTTGGCCCCCGAGTGTAAGGGCTTACCCCCACCAGATTGCGTGGAGCATCATCAACGTTGTCATGGCTTAACCCCTTTCCGTAGGCCTTAACCAACATGCTAGTATGTTTCTTCGCGATGCCGCTTCCTCAGCAACCACAAAAATCAAGCACCGGGATTTCTTAGCGCCTGCGGCCGTCGGCTGCATCAACAAGACAAGGCAAGATTGCGATGATATGAGGTACAAGCAGGTTGG
>PIVL01000115.1 GCA_003354145.1 Paracoccaceae bacterium | reverse complement strand
CCCCTTCGCACAAAGAGTATTCGCGCAGCCATACGCTGAAAGACCCGGATCAGACTGCTGCATTCACTGCTGATCTTCATGACCGAATGCGCACCGTTGGTCTTTCGACCAAGACGTTGGATGAAACGGGCCAAAACGCCTCTGCTCCTGGTGCAGAGGTTTACTGGCGGCGGTATCCTCTGTTTCCAGGCTATGACACGGGCAGCAAGACCGGTGCTGCGTTGGCTCCGCCGCTTGGACATCTGTCAGGCCATGATGGGGGCGCGACGGATCTGGGCGTGGGGGTTCTGAACTATTTCCTGATCTATGCTGATCACCTTGTGGGCTATCGTTTTGTTCCACGCGGCGTTCAAGAGACGGATATCCAGATAGCCTGGTACGTGCGCGGCGATGCGAAAGTGGAAAAAGATTATGTACTGGAAGACCTGACCTGGCTTTGGCACGTTACATCGCTCGATGACGAGCGGATCATTCGCCACAATCAGGAAGGCGTAAATTCGCACTATTTTGCCCCCGGTCCGCTTTCTGAAATGGAGCAGACCATCACCGATTTCTATCACACTTACTTTGACATGATCCGCAAGGATCCCGAAGCCTCGAGAGTAGAGTAATGGCACCAAATGGAAAAAGCCGTCGCGGCGGTGGTCGCGCTGCACGCAAGGCCCTGCGTGCAGCATCAACCGGAAACGAGGCTGTTCGTGCCGGTTTTCAAGGTGGACATTACAAACCGCTGCGCACGGCGGAAATGCAGGCGGTGCATAACGCGGCCCTGACAATTCTGGCGCGTACAGGATTGTCTGACCATACGCCCGAATTGCTGGATTTGGTGCTGCCCAAGGGTGCCGAGATCAACGCTCATGGTCGCCTGTGTTTTCCACGCGCTTTGATGGAGGATCTACTTTCCGGGGTTGCGAATGAGTTCTACGTCTGGGCGCGAGGTGAACGGGAAGGCAAAGACGACATTCATTGCACTGCACAAAATGTCTATTTTTCCAATTCTGGAACCGCCGTCACCACCTATGAGGCCGAAACACAAAGTTACCGCCCGTCGACTTTGCGCGACATCTATGACTTTACCCGGTTGGTGGACCAGCTTGAAAACATCCACATGCTGGGCGACACGGTGTTGGCGACGGATGTGACTGACGACTACTCCCACGACATGAACATGATTTATGCAATGCTGGCGGGCAGTCAGAAACCCGCGTGCCTTACATTTCGCGACCGCGCCCACATTCCCGATGCAATCCATTTGTTTGATCTGGCGTCGGGTGGTGAAGGTAAATTCCTGCAAAAACCATCAGTAATATTTGGCGGTTGTCCCGTGGTTTCCCCCCTTCGTTTTGGAAAGGAGAACCTTGAAATTTTGATCGATACGGCCAAACTTGGGCTGACGGTCGATCTGGCGGTTCCCCCGCAATCGGGGGCCACAGCACCCGCCACTTTGGCCGGAACACTGGCGCAGGCTGTTGCCGAAACACTGGCCTGTGTTGCCATCGTTAATTTGATTTCACCGGGCTGTCCGGTGAATTTTGCAGCCTGGCCATTCATAACCGACCTCAGGACTGGCTCTTTTACTGGTGGCAGTGGCGAACAGGCGCTGATTTCTGCTGCCGCAGTGCAGATGGGCAATTTCTATAACCTGCCTACATCGGTTGGCTGCGGCATGACTGACGCCAAGCTACCAGACGCGCAATATGGTTTGGAAAAGGCGATGACCTATGCGCTGGCAGCCCATGCAGGTGCCAACCGGCTGTGCGAATTCGGCGGTATGCTGGGCAGTCTGATGGGCTGCAGTTTTGAAGCGATGGTCATCGACGACGAACTTGGCGGTATGTTAGCCCGCACGCTGCGCGGCATCGAAGTGTCCGACGAAACGCTGGCGGTCGATGTGATTCACGACTGCGCCATCGATCCGGGGCATTTTCTGGGTAACGCACATACGCTGGGCTACATGAGCACCGAATTTGTCTATCCTGAATTGATGGATCGCGAACGCACTGACACCTGGGAACGTGAAGGAAAAACCGACCTGATGACACGCGCGCACAAGAAATCAGAGACCATTCTGAGCAGCCACTTCCCCAACTACTTTGGGGCCTTCGATGCGCAGGTGCGCGACGAATATCCTATCATCCTTGATGCCACCTCGATGAAACATCGCGCGGGCTGACCCTTTCAAAAGCCAAGGTTCAGTTTTCTGGAAATGAGTCTTGCTGACCGGACCTGTCGCGAAAACTTAGCGGTGTTAACTGTGGGAGCTTGGGCAGATCGCTGCATAACTGCGCCCCATACTGCTTCGCGCCTTGACCGATGCGCCTTGACCAACGCGTCTTAGACTGGATACTGTAAAGAAATAGTTTTACAGGCGATAAGTTTGAGGGTGCTTAATAGTCGTTTGACGACGCGGTAGCAAAAAGTGTCTTCCCGCCGGAGGTATTAAAGCGAGGTCCAAGCATGGGTGCTGGGAATATCCGAAATATGGAAGAGTTTGCCGTCTTGAGCGGGATCTCCCGGCCGACTGTCTCGAAATACTTCAACGATCCGGCGAGTGTCCGGGGTTCGACGCGAGAGCGGATCGAGGCGGCGCTTAAAAAATACGACTACCGCCCGAACATTTACGCGATGAATCAGAACAGGCAACTGACCAAGAATATCGGGATCGTCGTCCCCTATCTGGCCGACCCGTTCTTCGCCGAAGTTGCGCGCAATATCGAGCGCCGTTGTATTGCCGCCGGGTTCTGGCCAACGCTGTTCAGTTCGCACGGGGAACAAAAGCTGGAAAACAACATTCTGGACAGTCTGAGGTCTTTGAAACCCGCAGGCGTCCTGCTCGGGCTACTTGGGCGCGCGTCAGACCGCAGCCTGGTCGAGAAGTTTTGTCGTGATGTGCCGACGGTCCTGATCGACGCCAATATAGAAGGGCTTGGCGATGCCTTTATCGGATCTGACAATTTTCAGTCTATACCTTTGATTGTGGAATATCTCTGTCGCACCGGTGAACCGCCATGTTTTTTTGAAATGCCGGCCCTGAACCCAAATGCCAACAAGCGACGGGATGCCTATGAGCAGGCGATGGAGATCTTGGGGCACACATCTCAGGTGATCCGTGTGAAAGGTGAGACCTGGGACTTCGAACGCATCGGTTATGAGGGTGGTTTGCGAGTGATCGACGCGGGCCTGCCGAAGACCAACACCATACTTTGCAGCAACGATCGGCTTGCCATTGGTTTCTTGGCTGCAGCCTATGAAAAGGGCATCCGGGTTGGTCATGATAAGGACAGCACATTGCGTGTTGCCGGCCATGACGACCACCCGTTTTCAAGGTTCACCTGTCCATCGCTAACGACGATAGCGCAGGACTACGAATCGATAGCGGATCGAAGCGTCGAGGCGCTTTTTGGCTTGATCGAAAGCGGTAAGAGAGCAGATGTGCGGTCTGAAACGTTGTTTGAAGGCAAACTAGTTATGCGTTCATCCGCCTAATCAACAAATAAAATTTACGCGCGCTAAATTTTAGTTGACATCGCGTCCTATAATGTTTTTTCTTGTGCTATGAAATTCAAAGCACCAAGGGAGGAATTTCAATGAATAGGAAAACCGCACTTATCGCGGTCAGTTCGATCGCATTTGCAGCCGCAAGTGGCGCTTTCGCTGAAACACTGACAATTGCGACTGTCAACAACGGTGACATGATCCGAATGCAGGGATACACCGACGATTTCACGGCCAAAACCGGCCACGAAGTCGAGTGGGTCACCCTGGAAGAGAACGTTCTTCGACAGCGTGTCACAACCGACATCACCACCAAAGGTGGTGCTTTCGACATCATGACAATTGGCATGTACGAAACGCCGATTTGGGGCGCAAACGGTTGGCTGGTCTCTCTGGATGACCTGTCTGCTGAATATGACGCCGATGATATTCTGCCTGCAATGCGGGGCGGGCTGTCACACGATGGCACGATGTATGCGGCTCCGTTCTATGGTGAATCGTCAATGATCATGTATCGTACTGATCTTGTTGAGGCCGCTGGCATGTCTATGCCTGATGCTCCGACTTGGGACGAAGTTGCTGCTCTTGCTCGGGCAATGACCGACAAGGACAATGATATCTACGGTATCTGTCTGCGCGGCAAAGCCGGCTGGGGTGAGAACATGGCGTTCCTCACCGCAACATCGAACGCCTTTGGCGCTCGTTGGTTCGACGAAAACTGGAACGCTCAGTTCGATCAACCGGCCTGGAAAGAAACACTCTCGTTTTACATCGATCTGATGAATGATGCGGGTCCTCCGGGTGCTTCGACCAACGGTTTCAACGAAAACCTGTCGTTGTTTCAACAGGGCAAGTGCGGCATGTGGATCGACGCAACCGTTGCGGCTTCGTTTGTGACAAACCCGGACGATTCGACAGTCGCCGACAAGGTTGGCTTTGCGCTTGCACCTGACAACGGGCTTGGACCACGGGGCAACTGGCTCTGGGCTTGGGCACTTGGCATTCCTGCTGGTACTCAGAACGAAGCAGCTGCAAAACAATTCGTCGAATGGGCAACGTCGAAAGATTACATCGAGCTTGTTGCTGCGAAAGAAGGCTGGGCCAACGTTCCTCCGGGCGCGCGGAGCTCGCTTTATGAGAATCCAAACTATGCTGATGTACCGTTCGCAAAGATGACATTGGAAAGCATCCTGTCAGCTGACCCGAACAACCCGACTGTTGATCCGGTGCCATACGTTGGCGTACAGTTTGCAGCTATCCCGGAATTTGCAGGGATTGCATCGCAAGTGGGCCAAGAATTCTCGGCAGCTCTCGCAGGACAGCAAACGGTCGATGAGGCTCTGGCCAAAGCTCAAGCTCTGACCATGGAAGAAATGGAAGCCGCAGGCTACTAATTCTTCCCCTTTCCCGCCAAGGGGCAGTCCCTCATCCCTGTCCCTTGGCACCTAATCCTTTCATTACTTAACATGTCCCAGAAGCTGTACTCTGCCAACGGGGAGAAATGACGTGGCTACACAACACTCAAGATCCGCCGCAAGACTGATGATGGCGCCAGCCGTAATCCTGCTACTGGGATGGATGCTGGTGCCGCTGGCCATGACGCTTTTGTTTTCGTTCAAGAAATACTTGCCACTACGTGGTGGCGATCTTGGCTGGGTTGGGTTCGACAACTACGTTCGCTTCGTGACCTCCAGCGCATTTTGGCCTTCTATCCTGACGACATTGATCATCGTGGGTGGCGTCCTGATCATTACCGTTGTTTTCGGTGTCCTGCTGGCAATACTTCTTAATCAGCCGATGTGGGGGCAGGGCATTGTTCGCATTCTGGTGATCGCCCCGTTTTTCGTCATGCCAACAGTATCGGCGTTGGTCTGGAAGAACATGTTCATGGATCCGGTAAATGGGCTCTTCGCGCATCTCTGGAAATTATTTGGCGCGGTTCCTGTCGAATGGCTGAGCCAGGCATCAATGACCTCGATCATCATCATCGTATCTTGGCAATGGCTGCCCTTTGCGACGCTGATCCTTTTGACAGCGATCCAGTCGCTGGACAGTGAACAGCTTGAAGCCGCAGAGATGGACGGCGCGCCACCCCTTGCCCGTTTCGGCTTTATCACGCTGCCGCATCTTGGCCGAGCGCTTACAATCGTGATCCTGATCCAGACGATCTTTCTTCTGGCGATCTTTGCAGAAATTTTTGTGACCACCGGCGGTGCATTTGGAACCAGAACACTGTCCTATCTGATCTTTCAGCGTGTGCTTGAAAGTCAGAACATTGGTCTCGGGTCTGCTGGCGGTATTTACGCGGTCATCCTGGCCAACATCATTGCGGTCTTTCTGATGCGCATTGTCGGCAAGAACCTGGACTAGGAAGGGATAGAAAACATGGCCCGCACAGTCACCACCCAAAGAAAATCGATCAACACTCTGGCCGCTTGGTCTGTCGGACTGCTGATCTTCTTTCCGATCCTCTGGACAATCCTGACCAGTTTCAAATCAGAAGCCACTGCCATCGCCGATCCACCGGTCTTTCTGGCTTTTGACTGGACGATGGAGAATTATTCGGCGGTATTTGAACGCTCCAACTACATGCGGTTCCTTTGGAACTCGGTTGTTATCGCTGGCGGCTCTACGTTGCTGGGAATAATCATCGCGGTGCCCGCCGCCTGGTCGATGGCGTTTGTTCCGTCGAAACGGACTAAGGATATCCTGCTGTGGATGCTCTCGACCAAGATGCTGCCAGCGGTCGGCGTGCTGTATCCGATCTATCTGATCTTCATCAAACTGGGCCTGCTTGATACAAAGGTCGGCCTGACGATCGTGCTGATGCTGATAAACCTGCCGATCATCGTGTGGATGCTCTACACCTATTTCCGGGAAATCCCCGGTGAAATCCTGGAAGCTGCGCGGATGGACGGGGCCACCCTACGCGAAGAGATATTTTACGTTCTCACGCCGATGGCCATTCCCGGGATCGCATCTACCGTGCTTTTGAATGTCATTTTGGCCTGGAACGAAGCGTTCTGGACCCTCAACCTGACAGCGGCAAAAGCGGCTCCGCTCACGGCCTTTATTGCCAGCTATTCCAGCCCGGAAGGGTTGTTTTACGCCAAACTCAGCGCCGCCTCTACGATGGCGATTGCGCCGATCCTGATCCTTGGCTGGTTCAGCCAGAAACAACTTGTGAGCGGCCTTACTTTCGGTGCGGTTAAATAAGGAATATTATCATGGGACAAATCACGCTTGAAAAGGTCACCAAAAGCTTCGACGAGGTTCAGGTCATTCCGCCACTGGATTTGACCATCCAAGACGGGGAATTCACAGTATTCGTTGGCCCATCGGGCTGCGGCAAGTCCACTTTGCTGCGGTTGATCGCGGGGCTGGAAGACATCACGTCCGGCACCGTCAAGATCGACGGGAAGGATGCGACGAATATCCCGCCTGCCAAGCGCGGTCTCGCGATGGTGTTCCAGTCCTACGCGCTTTACCCGCATATGAGTGTGCGCAAGAATATCGCGTTCCCAATGCGGATGGCCAAGCTTGATCAGGCGGAACAGGACCGCCGTATCGAACAGGCAGCAGCGGCACTGAATCTGACGGATTACCTTGACCGAAAGCCCGGACAGTTGTCGGGCGGCCAGCGACAGCGGGTTGCCATCGGGCGCGCCATCGTACGCGAGCCGTCGGCGTTTCTATTTGACGAACCGTTGTCAAATCTGGACGCCGCACTGCGCGTCGGTATGCGGCTTGAGATTAGCGAATTGCACAAGCGACTGGCAACAACCATGGTTTATGTAACCCACGATCAGGTCGAGGCGATGACCATGGCCGACAAGATCGTGGTGTTGCGGGCGGGGATCATCGAACAAGTGGGCTCGCCTCTGGAACTGTATAATTCGCCTCGAAACGTCTTTGTTGCCGGATTCATCGGATCGCCCAGGATGAACCTCTTCGAAGGGGAAGAGGCTGCCAAACATAACGCGCACACGATCGGGATTCGACCTGAACATATTGACGTGGCTGAATCCGATGGTGAGTGGCAGGGACGGGTAGGAGTAGCAGAGCATCTGGGTTCAGATACGTTCTTGCACGTTCATGAAACCGGTCTTGCCGGTATGGTCACTGTGCGCGCTCCTGGTGAGGTGAATTTCAAACACGGTGATCGCATTCATCTGGCACCGAGGCTTGATCAGATCCACAGGTTCGACGCGCAAGGACTGCGGATCGAATGATGCGGCTTGAAGGTAAATCAGCCCTGATAACCGGCGCGGCGCGCGGCATCGGTCTGGCTTTTGCCGAGGCTTTTGTGCGTGAAGGCGCGCGGGTGGCGATAGCGGATATAGATTTCGACGCGGCAATGCGTGCTGCGAGCAAGATTGGTGATCCGGCCCATGCAGTCAAACTTGATGTGAGCCGGCAGGAAAGTATCGAAGCCTGCGTCGCCACCTGTATAGATCACACCGGTGGCATTGATATCTTGATTAACAACGCCGCGTTGTTCGATCTCGCACCGATATCCGGTATCAAACGCAGCAGCTTTGAGCGGCTATTTTCCGTCAATGTCGCGGGCACCCTTTTTATGATGCAGGCCGCAGCCAACGCGATGATTGAGCGTGGCAAGGGCGGCAAAATCATCAATATGGCCAGTCAGGCCGGGCGCCGGGGCGAGCCGCTGGTCGCGGTCTATTGCGCTTCCAAAGCGGCTGTTATTTCGCTGACGCAGTCCGCCGGATTGAACCTGATTGAACACGGCATCAACGTGAACGCTATTTCGCCAGGGGTAGTAGATGGTGAACACTGGGACGGCGTCGACGACCTGTTTGCCAAATTCGAAAACAAGATGCCGGGCCAGAAAAAGAAAGAGGTAGCCGCTGGTGTTCCCTATGGACGCATGGGGACGGCCCAGGATCTGACCGGCATGGCAATTTTTCTGGCCTCGGACGAGTCCGACTACATCGTTGGCCAAACCTACAATGTCGATGGCGGCCAGTGGATGAGTTGATGGCTGTGAAACTGTCCCTGTCCACACTCGGCGATTTGCCCAAAACGGCAGCAAGCCCGTCATATGACCGAAGCGACTTGCGTGCTGGCATCTTGCATATTGGCGTCGGCAACTTCCACCGTGCCCATCAGGCGGTCTATCTCGACAAGCTGTTCAACACCGGGCGCGACCTTGATTGGGCAATTGTCGGCGCCGGGATCAAAAACTTTGACGCTGAGCGGCGGGCCTTTTTGCGTGATCAGGATTGGCTGACCACGGTGGTCGAGCTTGGGCCGCAAGGTTATTCGGCTCGTGTCACCGGGGCGATGATTGATTTTCTTGAAGTTGATGGCGACCGTTTGATCAATCAACTGGCTGATCCGGCAATCCGCATAGTGTCACTGACCATTACCGAAGGCGGTTATTTCATAGACGCGGCGGGCGATTTCGATGGGACTCATCCTGAGATCGTCAGCGATGCCGCCAATCCCACAACCCCGCAAACTGTATTCGGGATTCTTCTTGCTGGACTACAAAAACGCCGCTCGCTGGGGCATGCGGCATTTACGATCCTCTCTTGTGATAATCTTCCGGAAAATGGCCATGTCACGCGCCAAAGCGTCGAAGGGCTTGCCGCTTTGATCTCGGGAGATCTGAAAGGCTGGGTTGCGGATAACGTGGCCTTCCCCAATTCCATGGTCGACTGCATAACGCCGACCACATCTGCGCGCGAGATCGCAATGGTCGAGGATGAATTTGGCGTCAACGATGCAGCCCCGGTCGTCTGCGAACCATTCCGGCAATGGGTGATGGAGGACAATTTTCCTCTGGGACGCCCGGCGCTGGAACATGTCGGCGTTGAATTTGTGAGTGACGTGGCGCCCTATGAGACGATGAAACTGCGGATCCTGAATGCAGGTCACGCGGCCATCGCCTATCCCGCTGCATTGCTTGGTCATGAATATGTGCATGAGGCCATGGCCGATCCTGATATTTCTGCATGGCTCGCAGGGCTCATGCGGCGTGAAGTTATCCCTGTTTTGCCGCCGATCTCTGGCGTTGATTTTGATGCCTACCTTGAAACATGTGTCGAACGCTTTGCCAACCCGGCCATCAGCGATACCATCGCGCGACTGTGCCAGGACGGGTCGAACCGCCAGCCGAAATTCGTGCTGCCCACCATTACCGATGCCCTTGCAAGGGACACGGGCATCAATGGTCTTGCGTTGGAAGTGGCGCTGTGGTGCCGGTATTGCGCGCATCCCAAGTTAGTGCTCGACGACGCACGAGCCGAGCAACTTGCCACTGCTGCTCGCTCCAGTAAAAGCGACCCTATGCTGTTCCTGAGAATTAGCGACGTATTTGGCGACCTTGCCACGAACGAGCGCTTTAGCCGTGCCTTTGCGCGTCAGGTTGGGCTACTATGGGTGCAAAATCCACGTCAGGTATTGAAAGGGTTTTTGGATTCTGTGGACCAATAGAAGGTCCTGTGGGGCAAAAAGACCGGGAGAAATGATTTGATACTATGCTGCGGAGAAGCCTTGATTGACATGATCCCGTCCTTGAACCAGGCGGGTGAACCAGGGTTCACGCCGCATCCGGGTGGCGCGGTTTTCAACACGTCCATCGCACTGGCGCGGTTGCATACACAGACCGGATTTCTCTCCGGCCTCTCTAGTGACCTGTTCGGCGACCAACTGCGGGCTGCCTTGGCAGGGAGCAATGTCGATGCAAGCCACGCCATCACCTCGGACCGTCCGACAACTCTGGCTTTCGTGCGGCTGACGGGCGGACACGCGACTTATACGTTTTATGACGAAAACACCGCAGGTCGGCAGTTGGACCCGGCAAATCTGCCGGATATTCCTGACACCGTTACGGCATTGTATTTCGGCGGCATCAGCTTGGTTAGCGAACCCTGCGCAGATTTCTACGCTGACCTGGCGGCGCGGGAAACTACGTTCAGGGTGATCTTCGTTGATCCGAATATCCGACCGAATTTCATCCATGACGAACACACATATCGCACTCGCCTGGATCGGGTCATTGGCTGTGCTGATATTTTGAAGGTGTCGAACGAAGATCTGAACTGGATCATTCCGGGGCCGCTGGCGTTGGTTGACAAGGCGAGGCAGATGCTCGCCTTGGGGCCAAAAGTTCTGGTCCTGACGCGTGGAGGCGCGGGGGCGTCGGCGTTTACTCAAAGCGGAGAAGTGGTCGATATCGCCTCAAAACAGGTCGAGGTCGTGGACACAGTCGGTGCCGGCGACACGTTCAATGCTGGTGTGCTGGCCAATCTGTCGGAAAATGGCTTGCTGACCAAGGAAGGGTTGCAGAACATTCGGGGCGGTGAAATCAAAGAGGCGCTGGAGTATGGTGCCAGAGTGGCTGCGATTACCGTTTCGCGGTCCGGTGCGAACCCACCCTGGGCACAGGAACTGAATACAGAGCCTCAATAAAGAGTTCACGGCCATGCCGGAACGGGTGATTGGTGTTCCTGCATGTGACCGGTCTCTTAAACGTGTCGAAGTGTCCGCAAATCGCGACAGGTCAATTTCCGCGACACTGTCTGTGGCCATAACATGTTCAATCAGATGCTTTGCATAACCAGCATCGCACGTTGCACCGTCCAGAACGCGGCTACTGCAATGCAGGGTGCGGCGACACTCCAACGCGCGACCAGCCAGCCGCGATTGCCTAGCCGCGACAACAAACGAAATAGCGGCCAGCAGGCAATGATAATCAATGCCTGGCCAATCTCGACTCCGACATTGAAGGATAAAAGGCTTTGCCAGATGTTGGGGGAATCGACCTGCAAAATCTTGTGCAGCACAAATGAAAAACCCAAGCCGTGCAGGGTTCCGATTCCAGCCGTGACGGCAAACATTGTTCTTTCCGGCGGTTGGTGCCCCTTTGTCTGCCTCACCGCCATCAGTGCCGCAAAAATGATAGATAAAGCGATCCCCAGTTCGATCGTCGGGATAAACCACGCCCCCGAAGGAACAAGCCCGAAAAAGCCAAGGCTTAGCGTCACACTGTGACCAATAGTGAACCCGGTGATGCGCGCAAACAGGCTCTTGAAGCTTGCAGCACCCAAAGCCAGGCAAATAACGAACAAGACGTGATCCAACCCGTCAAGAATGTGCAGCATTCCTTCCTTGATAAAGGTGACGGCCGCGGCCCAAGGGGACCGGGAGATGGCAATCGGATTTTCCAGCAAGCCTCGTGCCCGGAAAACCTCGACGCTGCCGGGATAGTAATCAAGGATCAGGTTCGCTGTCTTTTCCTGTCCCGGAAGGCCGGGATTGAGAGAGCTGGACAGCTGGTAGGAAGTTGCCGGCCCCTGGTCTGTGTAGAGAAGAACGACGTCAACAACCGTGTCACCAACATATGTCACAGGAAAATCCTGCGGATAGAGCACCCCCAGAAACGAAGCTCGGGCCTCATCCAAAGTTGCAAACGGCGGTTGCCGGGTTCCCGGATAAACCCTGACCGTTTCTACTACCGCCTGCAAAGTCTCGCCTTTGCTAACAAACTGATGGCCCTTTGCCACCATGTCACCAAGCCCATTGGGGTCAGCGCGCAATGCCTTGACATCAAGGTAGTAGACCACATTACCGTCTTCTCGCGCATTGGTCGTGTAAGGTGCGGGATCCGGCAGACCGTTGGCCTGATCCGGACCAACAAGATTGGCAACCAGATAAGGCATCGGCAGGCGCAGATAGACTCGCAGGCCGTTGCTTATATGCTCGACATGGATGATGCGCGTGTTCAGGTTCAGCAGGAAATGCGCGATTGCCGGACCGGACAGCAGCAGCAAGGCGCTCAGACAGGCTGTAAATATGGTGGTCAAAAACCTTCTGCGCCAAACACCAAAACCAGCAACCTTCATTTGCATTCCTCTAGCTTTCCGGCTGGGCACTTGTGACCGTCAATCCAGTCAGCTTCCATGCGCCTTCGATCGGGGCGATGTCCATCAGCGCGCTGAACCGAATGTTCTTTCGGTGCGGATGCCCCCAATGATCGCC
>PIVL01000941.1 GCA_003354145.1 Paracoccaceae bacterium | reverse complement strand
CATGATGTATGATTCACCGCTTCTGCCTGAACAACCAATCCCAAACATGGTCCGTCTTGTCGCAGCGGTCTGAGGCGTACTCGGTGATGTAGCCTTTTTCGGGGTCGTCGCCCGTATATTTAAACGCAGGGCTGTTCTTCGCGCCGTGCCCCACGCCCGGCAGGGTTGTTAACTTGGCGTTGCCGTTTAACCTTATTTTCCGCTACCCCGCGTTGCTTGCAACAGGGGCGCGGTGGCGGGCGTGGCGGTTGGGGTCAGGTTGGGGGCCGGGGGAGGCGATGACAGAGGAGTTGTGCAGGCGTCGAGAGGCCCAATCGCTGCAACAAGGCTCGCTGCGTTGCGTTGGGTTGAAGTGGCTGCACGATGCATCCCGCGCTTGTGCGGGTGATCAGCAACATGAATACGGCAAACTCGCTGAGGATCGTGCGCGTCGTCATTCTGCGTTCCTTGATAGACGCGTTTTCCTCGCACGTTGCCCGGTAGGTCCGCTGCAGCACGAAGTACAACGTCAGACTCATCATCATCAGAAACACCAACGCTTCCACACGATGAGCGTTTTTCAAGAACACCGGACGCACCGCCAGCGGGCCTTTGAAAATGTGGTTCGCGTGCTCGGCGTACGTCTGTTGCTTGAACTTCGTGAACAACTCGTCGGCCGAACGTCGCATCGCGGTCGTGACCAGCGCGTTCAATCCATCGTACTGTTCGTCTTGTTCTTGCAGTGCCT
>PIVL01000940.1 GCA_003354145.1 Paracoccaceae bacterium | reverse complement strand
CGATTGACCTTGTTTGGCGTCGCAAGTGAAACAGGGCCACTGATTAGAGTCACTGTTGCACCTTGTTTAGCGGCCGCTTCAGCCAGTGCATAGCCCATCTTGCCTGAGCTATGGTTGGTAATGTAACGCACCGGGTCGATGGCTTCACGAGTTGGACCCGCAGTAATCAACACCGAACGGCCAGCAAGCGGCTTAGGTTGGAAGAAGTCTTCACAACGGTGCACGAGCTGCATTGGTTCTAGCATACGACCCATGCCGACATCACCACACGCTTGTTCGCCTGCGGCAGGGCCCCAGATTTCACAGCCACGACGTTTTAGCGTCGCGATGTTCTCTTGAGTCGCTGGGTGGCTGTACATCTGTTGGTTCATTGCCGGAGATACCGCAACTGGCGCATCGGTTGCTAAAAGCAGCGTGGTCAGCAGGTCGTTACCCATACCTGCCGTCATGCGCGCAATAAGATCAGCGGTTGCTGGCGCTAATAACACGAGGTCAGCCCACTTTGCTAGCTCGATGTGCCCCATGGAAGCCTCAGCAGCAGGATCAAGCAAACTATCAGACACGGGCCTTCCAGAGACGGCTTGCATGGTGAGAGGAGTGATGAACTCCTTGGCTGCATTTGTCATCACGACTTGTACTTGCGCCCCATGTTCAATTAAGCGTCGAGTCAGTTCGGCACATTTATACGCAGCGATACCACCACTAATGCCAAGTAGGATTTTTTTCCC
>PIVL01000939.1 GCA_003354145.1 Paracoccaceae bacterium | reverse complement strand
GGTGTTGTCACGTAAACTGCCTTATTCTGAAATAGCTCAGGTATTGATATTCAACCGATGCTGACCACGGCATTCCAAGCGTCAAATGCTTCCAGCCGGTGGTATCGAATTGTCAATGCGGAGCGGCGGCGGTCTGGGACGGAGAAGCAATTTCGGATGGCGGAATAGATTGACACAAATCGCTGCAAGCTACCCGGCGATCGATAACCTTGCATCGCCCTTTCCCGCTTTCGGAACGGCAGGTGGCTGTTTTCGGCGCGATTGTTGAGACCTTTATGAGACCGGTGTTCGACGCCCGGCGCTATCTCTCGTTTGGCCGCACCATAGGATCGTAATTTGTCGGTAATGAAGCGTTTTGGGGTCCGCCTGTGCTTCTTCATCAATCGAGCAAGCAGACGTTTTGCTGCTGCCGTGTTGCATTGGGTCTGCAAGATTTCATCCAGAACTACCCCATTCTGATCAACTGCTCGCCACAGCCAGAATTTACGGCCCTTAATCTTTACAACGACTTCGTCCAAATGCCAGATATCGCCGGGTTGCAACTGTCTGCGGCGCAATCCACGTGCAATAGCGGGCCCAAATTTAGCAACCCATCGACGGATGGTTTCGCATGAAACATCTATACCGCGTTCCAGAAACATCTCTTCCACCTCGCGAAAGCTGAGATTGAACCGGCAATACAGCCAGACCCCGTGGGTGATGATTTCAGGTGGAAAACGGTGACGTTTA
>PIVL01000938.1 GCA_003354145.1 Paracoccaceae bacterium | reverse complement strand
GCAGGATGTCGGCAGCGGAAAGTGCGTTGATAGTCAGGTAGCCAAGGGCCGACGGTGTGTCGATCAGGATAATGTCGTAATCCTGAACAATTCCGCCTTTTTCGAGACCGTTCAAAAGCGCATCCCACAGTGGCCACGATCCGCTTTGCATGCGCCAGACCGGGATTTGAAATTCGGCCCAATACAGATTTAGCTGGGCACCCAGCAGATCAATATTGGGCCAGTGCGTTTCCTGAATCAGGTTTCGCGGCGAAACCGTAAGCGCTTCGGTGAGGGTTTCGTCAAGCGGGTAGGGGGCCTGACCAGCCGCATCGCGAACTTTGTTTTCCTCTTCAAGGTGACGGGCAAAATCCCCGGCCAGAATTGGAAAAGCAGTGTCCCACTCATCTTTGATGTCGCCTCCTAGGATTGACGTTAACGAACCCTGACTGTCCAGATCGATGGCCAGCACCTTGTAACCATCAAGGGCTGCCGACATCGCCAGATGGGCACAGGTAGAGGTTTTGCCAACACCACCTTTGAAATTCGCTATCGCAACGATCTTGGCGTTAACACCTTCTGGACGGTAGGGCAGGTATTCACGATTTGCGGCACCTTCGCTGGCAAAGTGTTGGCGTAGAACCATCACGTCCTGGAGAGAGTACCATTTAGAGGTTCCTTCGCCGATGCCTTGCGGCAAGTAGGGGTTGGATTTCAAGACGCGCCGAAAGTGGGCCGGGGCGACGGGAA
>PIVL01000937.1 GCA_003354145.1 Paracoccaceae bacterium | reverse complement strand
CCCGATGTTCCGGGGGTAACGGATTTTGACATTTTGGCGCAGGTGGATGAAGTTGCGGCTATTGCGGCTGCCAATGAACTTGCACCGGTCTCTTTGACCGATGTCGAAGTTGATCAGATATTGGCGTTCCTGGAAACGTTGACAGACAAGCAGAGCCTGGCAGGGCGGATGGGTGTCCCCGATACCGTCCCCAGCGGTTTGACAGTGGATCGCTAGCCAGATTGCTGATGTCAGCGGTTTAGCAAAAGGTGTTGATTGGCCGCGGCCTCTTTCCAGTCGGAAACAGTTCCGTCTGGCCAGATCACTCGGATTTTGACGTCTTTTGCATCGCCCAATCCGAAATGTTCGGGCCCGGCGATGCCGCCTGAATGACCACCGCCCACTGTGATTTCGCGGGATTGGATTTGGGTGCCATCGTCCAGTTCGATCCAAGCCCCGATAGCATTCACATTTGGTGTGGATTGAGACAATGCAACAGTTAACCAATTGCCAGTGTCGGCCGTCACGTTCTGGTGGATTTCCAGCGCCGCGCGGCGGTTATTGACTGCGATATCCAGCAGGCCATCATTGTTCAGGTCAATGAGCACGGCACCCCGGCTACGGTGCATGCTGGCAAGTCCGGCGGTGCTTCCGTTTTCTGAAAATGTGCCGTCCGTATTTTGTATCAGCAGGTTATTGGGATCATCCATGGCAGCACTGGCCATGTGCTCAACATTGCCCTTGGCGATG
>PIVL01000437.1 GCA_003354145.1 Paracoccaceae bacterium | reverse complement strand
TTTGGCGATGCGATTGGCTGGCTACCCTGGAAGAAACCCGGCTACGAATTGGGACTCTGGCTTGAGAAGTATTGCCTTGAAAACCCCGACGCAAAAGGTGTTGTGCTTGAAAGTCACGGGCTGTTCACCTGGGACGACGATGCGCGAAAATGCTATGATCTGACGCTTGAAATTATCCAGACTGCAATGGATTGGTTCGCCGAGAAAACCAAAGAAACACCCGCGTTTGGTGGCGTAAAACATCTCAGCCTTGCAAGCAGTGATCGCCGCGCCGTTGCCGCGCGTTTGATGCCTGCGATCCGCGGGATGGTGTCTGGCCAGCAGCATATGGTCGGGCATTTTGATGATTCAGGCGCCGTGCTCGAGTTTGTGAACAGCACTGACATGGAACCGCTTGCGGCCTTGGGCACGTCCTGCCCCGACCATTTCCTGCGCACCAAGATCTGCCCATTGGTAGTTGATTTCGACCCTGCCAATCCTGATGTCGACGCCACGCTAACCGGCCTGCCCAGCGCTGTTGCGACTTATCGCGACGGCTATGCGGCCTATTATGACCGCTGTAAACGTGATGATAGCCCAGCTATCCGCGACCCGAATGCGGTGGTCTATTTGATACCCGGCGTTGGCATGATAACCTTTGCCAAAGACAAGGCCACGGCGCGCATATCTGCCGAATTCTATATCAACGCCATCAACGTGATGCGCGGCGCCCATGCGGTTTCAGAGTATTGTGGCCTGCCTGAACAAGAAGCGTTCGATATTGAATACTGGCTGTTGGAAGAGGCCAAGCTGCAGCGGATGCCAAAACCAAAATCACTGGCCGGGCGTGTTGCCTTTATCACCGGAGGGGCCGGTGGAATTGGAACCGCGACAGCACAACGCCACCTTGCCGAAGGCGCCTGTGTGGTGCTGGCTGACATTGATGGCGATACTCTGACACAGGTATCGGCCAATCTGGCTGCTCAATATTCCGAAGACATGGTGCGCACGGTCGTGATGGACGTCACCGACGAAGCAGCTATCGTTGTTGCCTTTGCCGATGCTGCGGTCGAATATGGCGGTATTGATATTCTGGTTTCAAACGCCGGGATCGCCAGTTCCGCACCCGTTGAAGAGACCAGCCTTGAAATGTGGAACAAGAACATGGCCATTCTTTCGACTGGTTATTTTCTAGTCAGCCGCGAGGCTTTTAAGGTGATGAAAACCCAAACGATGGACGGAGCAATTGTGTTCATCGCTTCGAAAAACGGTTTGGCAGCATCACCTGACGCGTCGGCCTATTGCACTGCCAAAGCATCCGAAATCCATCTTGCCCGTTGTTTGGCGCTGGAAGGTGCAGAGCATGGAATTCGGGTCAATGTGGTGAACCCTGACGCAGTGCTGCGCGGCTCAAAGATCTGGTCTGGTGACTGGTTGGAACAACGCGCTGCGACCTATGGCAAAGACAAGGCGGGGCTTGAAGAACATTACCGCCAACGCTCTCTGCTAAAACGCTCGGTTTTGCCTGAAGATATAGCCGAGGCAACATATTTTCTGACCTCGGACCGGTCAGAAAAATCTACCGGAAATATCATCAACGTGGATGCAGGGAATGTGCAGGCGTTTACGCGCTAAGCGCCTTTTTGGGAGGGACAGAACATGATCGACAAGACTTTGATCGAGCAGTCAAACGACGTAGCAATTGCACGGCTAAAGGCTGACTACGATGCCCTTGGTGAACATCTGGACCGACGTGGCATCGACATCGCAGCCATAAAAACCAAAGTCACCAAGTACGGGATCGCGATCCCCAGTTGGGGCGTTGGTACCGGCGGCACAAGATTTGCCCGCTTTCCCGGAGGTGGCGAGCCAAACACCATTTTTGACAAACTTGATGATTGTGGTGTGATTCAGCAGCTAACCCGGGCAACACCATCCGTTTCTCTACATATCCCTTGGGACAAGGCCCCGGCCGCTGATCTTCTGGCCAAGGCCGAAGAGACTGGCCTGGGTTTTGATGCGATGAATTCCAATACCTTTCAGGATCATCCCGGGCAGGAACACAGCTACAAATTCGGCTCTTTGTCCCACACCGATGCTGATACTCGTCAGCAAGCGGTTGAACATAATCTTGAGTGTATTGAGATCGGGCAGGCCATCGGATCAAAGGCTTTGACAATCTGGGTCGGGGATGGGTCGAACTTTCCCGGTCAGACAAATCTTACCCGGCAGTTTGACCGTTATCTGGACGCAACAAAGCAGATTTACGCAGGCCTGCCATCTGACTGGCGCCTGTTCACCGAACACAAGATGTTCGAGCCGGCGTTTTATTCAACCGTGGTTCAGGATTGGGGCACCAACTATTTGATTGCTACAGAACTGGGCGATCAGGCTTATTGCCTTGTTGATCTGGGCCACCATGCACCGAATGTGAACATCGAAATGATCGTCGCGCGGCTGATCCGGTTCGGGAAATTGGGCGGTTTTCATTTTAACGACAGCAAGTATGGCGATGACGATCTGGATACAGGGTCTATTGATCCCTACCGGCTGTTTCTGGTGTTCAATGAACTGGTCGAAGCCGAAAACGTCAAAGGGTTCGACCCGGCGCACATGCTGGATCAAAGTCACAACGTCACCGACCCAATCGAAAGCCTGATGGGATCGGCTATCGAAGTGCAACGCGCTTATGCGCAGGCTTTGCTGGTTGATCGTGCCGCACTGAACGGGTTTCAGGACAACAACGATGCGTTGATGGCAACCAACATGCTTAAGGTTGGGTTTCGAACGGATGTAGACCCCATCCTTGCCATGGCAAGGATGGAACAAGGCGGCGCAATTGATCCTATCCAGGCCTACCGCAATTCGGGTTACCGGGACCATGTGACCGCGCAAAGACCCGCGGTTGCCGGTGCCGGTGGAGGGATCGTCTGATCCCACCGAAACTCCATGTTTGATTGTTGAAAGTCATGCCGATCTTGATGGTGGTACAGCACAAGACACTGCAGAGTTTCCTGCTCATTGACTCGCTG
>PIVL01000436.1 GCA_003354145.1 Paracoccaceae bacterium | reverse complement strand
GAATTCATCTATGCGCGTTATGGCAACCCGACGGTCAAGATGTTTGAGGACCGGATTGCAGCACTTGAAGGGGCCGAGGATGCCTTTGCCACCGCCAGCGGAATGGCTGCGGTCAGTGGTGCGCTGATGGCTTTGC
Source organism: Paracoccaceae bacterium (assembly GCA_003354145.1). GTDB lineage: Bacteria > Pseudomonadota > Alphaproteobacteria > Rhodobacterales > Rhodobacteraceae > NORP181. Next base: position 2,876 of record PIVL01000436.1, on the reverse strand, counting down.
TGAGTGCGGGCGATCACGTGGTTGCGGCGCGGGCGCTTTTTGGGTCGTGTCTGTATGTGCTTGAGGATGTGTTGACCCGATTTGGCGTCGAAGTTTCGTTTGTTGATGGCACCGATCTGGACCAATGGCGGGCAGCAATGCGTCCAGACACAAAGGCGGTGTTCTTTGAGACGGTCTCGAACCCGACGCTGGAAGTGATCGATATTCGTGCGGTTTGCGACATTGCCCATTCGGTTGGGGCAACCGTAGTGGCAGACAATGTGTTCTCAACCCCGGTTTTTTCGGACGCGATTGCGCAGGGTGTCGATGTGGTTATCTATTCCGCGACCAAACATATCGACGGGCAGGGGCGTACATTGGGCGGCGTCATCCTTGGCACGCAAGAATTTATTCGCAAAACGGTTGAACCTTACATGAAGCACACAGGCGGTTCGATGAGCCCGTTTACTGCGTGGGTCATGCTTAAGGGTCTTGAAACCATGGACCTGCGGGTCAACGCGCAAGCGGCGAGTGCTTTGGCGATTTCTGAGGCGGTGTTGGATCATCCTAAACTTGTTCGGTCGATTTATCCGGGACATCCAAGGCACGCGCAATTTGATCTGTGCATGGAACAGATGGGCAAGGGTGGTACGGTTCTGTCGTTGGATTTGGCCGGTGGGCAAGTGGCGGCGTTCCGGTTTCTGAATGCGCTTGAGATTGTAATAATCTCTAACAATCTAGGCGATGCCAAATCCATCGTGACGCACCCGGCGACGACTACGCATCATCGTCTGCCGGATGAGCAGAAACTGGCATTGGGCATAACATCGGGTCTGGTGCGACTGTCTGTAGGTATCGAGGATACCGATGATCTGATCGCGGATGTTTTGCAGGCGTTGAACGCCGCCTAAAGGATAAAAGGCGTGGGTTTTCACCCACCCTACGCGAAAATCAGGTGTAGGGTGGGTGAAAACCCACGTTTATCTACGTGTCAGCCCGTTCGCCCGTAAAACCCAAGACGTTCCTCATCGGTGAACGCCACGCCGGGGTTTTCGTAATAGCAAAACACCGCAATTACCCGATTCGTGTCGCCTTCAATCGGGGTCACACGATGCGCTGTGTTCTTGCCTTTGAACACATTCAACGTCCCCGGAGACAGGCTGATCTGCTCTACGTATGGATCATGCCCGCGCAGCAAGTCCCCCACACCGTCGTAATTCGGGTCGGCGTCACTGCGTAATCCAGTGCGGTACTCAAAGGCACCACCAGATTTGGCGGCTTGCAAAAGCAAAGTCGTTGTGAACTCGGACCGGTCGAAATGCCAGTTCAGCGCCTGTCCCTCGCCATAGGACATCACATTGACCGAAGCCAACGGATCATCCATTGGATAAAGCGCCGTCACTTCCATGGTTGCTGCAAGAAACTGGTGCAAGGGTTGCCAGTTATAGACATCCATCAAAGGTTGAGCTGGCAATTGATCGGCACATAGCGTCCGGTTTGAGGTCATAATCTTTCTATGCGCCGGATGATCTACTGCCAGCCCTTTGATATTATCGCTGAAATAGATGTTGTGATTGCGTTCGTGCAAAAATGACCGATTGGCAAACTCGTCCTGTAATGATGCAACCGCCTGTGCTGCAAGAGCAGGTCGCAACAATCCCTCCAGATTGAACATACCGTGGTTGGCCAGATCATCACGGCAGGATTGCACCAGAGCGTTCCATTCAGGGCTGCCGGGCTTGTCGAGGGGAAAACGCTCAAGATCAATCAGGTTTTTCATAATGCTACATTCCTTTTTTCTCACTCTGCCACGCCTTACTCAGGATTCTGCCCTATTCGCGACATGTCGGCGCGCTTGAAATTGACCGCTGACGTGGCGGTGCGATTAAGGTAAACAATAGCATTCTCAGCCGCGCTGGCCTAATTGGTTAGGCAGATGCACAGGAGGCCACGATGAATATTCACCTTCCGCCCAAGGACCCGGACCTTGAGGACGCCACCGCGGCGTTGACCGTTTTGCGTGCGTGGGCTGAACAAGCCACGCCTACCGAGATTGCCGAGCTGAACCCGGCCATATCCTGGTTGTTGCCCAGTGAAACGCTTGCCAATTATCCGCCCTTGTCGCGTGACTATCCGCAGAATTTCGTCGCGGACGAAGCCTATCGCGCCACGCTGCCTGATTTGCAAAACGGACCTGCCAGCCTGATCCGGGGGGCCAAGCGTCATATCCAGCATGTGGGCATTTCGAATTTCCGCCTGCCGATCCGTTTTCATACCCGCGATGGAGATGACCTGACGCTTGAGACTTCGGTCACGGGAACCGTCAGCCTTGAGGCCGGCAAAAAGGGCATCAACATGTCCCGAATCATGCGCAGTTTCTACCAGCACAGCGAACGGACATTCAGTTTTGAGGTGATGGAGGCCGCGCTGGATGCTTACAAAGCCGACCTGGACAGCTTTGACGCCCGCATTCAGATGCGGTTTTCGTTTCCAATGAAGGTGGACAGCCTGCGGTCTGGCCTGTCGGGCTATCAATATTACGATTTCGCGCTGGAGCTGGTAGAAACCGCAGGGGTACGGCAAAAGATCATGCATCTGGATTACGTTTATTCGTCAACCTGCCCCTGTTCACTTGAGCTTAGCGAACATGCCCGTTCTACGCGCGGTCAACTCGCGACTCCCCATTCGCAGCGATCCGTGGCGCGGATTTCGGTTGAGGTAGATTGCGACGCTGAATGTCTATGGTTTGAGGATATGATTGAAGCATGCCGTTTGGCCGTGCCGACCGAAACGCAGGTCATGGTTAAACGCGAAGATGAGCAGGCTTTTGCGGAATTGAACGCCGCCAACCCGATCTTTGTCGAAGATGCGGCGCGGTTGTTTTGTGAGCAATTGCA
>PIVL01000936.1 GCA_003354145.1 Paracoccaceae bacterium | reverse complement strand
TTTCTGACGGGGCGGGTTCCAAGCCTTACCTGAAAACAGAGGAAACCGCGCTTCTGACACAAACGCAGGGCGCGACGGTCAACAACGATCTTTATGTAAGCGACAGCATCTATAAAGAGATGCACGAAGTCGCCACAAAAGGGCCGGAAGTGGTTGAGGTCTGGAGCCTTGACGACATGCCGCGAGTCGGCGGTCCCGGTGTTGGCGATGTAATCCCAGAATATAAACTCTACAGGTTCATGCAGGAGATTGATTGGGGTACGACCCGAATGCTGCTTCAGAACGACGCCTATGCGCTGTTTGAGGGCATTGACGTTTTCGTAACCTCACAAACCTACTCCGGCACCCTGCCTTGGATTTATGGCGAGGGAACTATCCGCTGTGTCGGCAACGGCATGACGTGGAAAATCACCTCTGACAATGCGACGATGTTTGATATCACGGCTGGCGGCTGGGGGATGGACTATTCCACCCTTATGACCACAGGGGACAACTGTTCCTTGGGGACAATCGTAGCGCCAACCGTATCCGATCCGCTGTTAGGCACTCGGTTCATTTCCACAAGATCGCTGTTCCAAGGCTTTAAGACCGGCCTAACCTTGGTCAATCCCGGCGCGCTGCATATTGACATTTCGTTCTTCTATGACGCGACTGACGCAGTGGGTCCGATGCTGACCATTGACGGGCTTACAAAGGCGGCGATCATCGAAGCTACAGAGGTCACGATGGC
>PIVL01000935.1 GCA_003354145.1 Paracoccaceae bacterium | reverse complement strand
CTACGCGGAGGAAATGGCGAAAGACGGGGTCTGGGGAGGCTACACCGAGATTGCGGCCTTCTCGCTCATGCTCGGTTGCCCCGTTGAGGTCTACGAGAAATCGGACGGCACCTTCAAACGGCTCTTCGATTTCGGGACGAAAAACGGAACCGACCGAATCGTTCGGATTGCCTTCACCGGCGGAGACCACTACAGGTACTTGGAAGCAGGTGGACTAGGGCCTGCGGCCGCGGGACAAGGACCGTCGGCTGACCCCCCGGCCGATAACCGCGCTGAAGATCCAGACTTCGACGGCGGCGCCCTCGTCGGACGACCGGTGCTCAAGTGGTTCCCTGCTGTCCGAGCCTGGTTCGGCGGCCGGGTCACCAAGGCCAGTCCGCCCTCCTCCGATTCGAGCGAGTCTCGGTGGCTGTTCCGGGTCGACTACGAGGACGAGGACCACGAGGATTTCGAGCTGGAGGAGCTCGAGGCAGTCCTTCAGCCCCCAGATCCGGAGGGACGACAGCTGCACAGTTCGAATGAGTGGAGAAAACTTAAAAAGCTCTACGAAGACGTCCGGGCGAGCCTTCTCGACGGCAGCTTCGACGGCTCAGATCGAGCCTGCATCCAAACGTTTTTCCGCTTCCGGTCGCTCAACACGGTCACACAGCAAGGCGTCAAGAAGAAGATGAATAAGCTCTCGAGATCCATCTACCCCGACAAGGTCACCCGCGAGCCCCCGGAGGTTCAGC
>PIVL01000934.1 GCA_003354145.1 Paracoccaceae bacterium | reverse complement strand
GCGGGGCGCAACTGGCAGGTAATCAAGGGCAACCACGATCGCATGTTCAGTCGGTTCGTACGTACTGGAGAATTGAATGATGCGCGGATACTGTCTGGGGTGAACTGGATGCATCCCCGGTTGGGTGGTCCCGCTACTCTTGAATCCTACGGGATTTCCAACCCCTCTGAACGGCCATTGGAAGACGCGTTTCAGGCCGCTGCTGCTGCTGTGCCCGAGGGTCATTTAACGTTTCTTGAAAATCTACCGCTATATCTAGAGCGTGACGGCTTGCTGTTTGTTCACGCGGGCATTTTGCCATTGGCACCACTGGCGGATCAGGTTGAAGATGATCTGATATGGATTCGTGATGAGTTTCACGCCCACGGGGACCCACATCCCTGGCTGATTGTTCATGGCCATACAGCACTGGAATATCCCGAACACTTTGGCAATCGGATCGATCTGGATGGTGGGGCTGGCTATGGCCGCCCGATCCATCCGGCTGTATTTGAAGGCACCAAATGCTGGTTGCTCACCGACGAAGGGCGTGTTCCGCTAATGCCCTAATGGGGTTCAATCCCAAAGATTGGTGGAAAGGTATTTCAATCCGCTGTCGCCAATGATGACGGCTATCGTTTCGCCCTCCAGATCGTCGACCAATAGCCTAAGTGCTGCCGCAATGTTGGCTCCGGCTGAGAAACCGGCAAAAATGCCTTCTTCTCGCGCCAAGGCGCGCGTGGTGTCTCGTGC
>PIVL01000933.1 GCA_003354145.1 Paracoccaceae bacterium | reverse complement strand
GCTAGGTAGAGGCTAGGTAGAGGTTAGGTAGAGGTTAGGTAGTGGTTAGGTAGAGGCTAGGTAGAGGCTAGGTAGAGGTTAGGTAGAGGCTAGGTAGAGGCTAGGTAGAGGCTAGGTAGAGGTTAGGTAGAGGCTAGGTAGAGGTTAGGTAGAGGTTAGGTAGAGGCTAGGTAGAGGTTAGGTAGAGGTTAGGTGGAGGTTAGGTAAAGGTATGGTTGAGGCTAGGTAGAGGTCGTAGAAGTTAGGTAGAGGTAAAGTCGAGATCAGGTAGAGGTCGGGCGGAGAGAATGCAGAGATATTGTTGCTGCGCATTTGCGGCGGCATCGAGGCGATCCCTCATGCATGCGGCTCACAGCCAGCGAGGGTCGCAGCCAGTACGTGCAGCTCGCATCGAGCGTGGAGGGAAGGCAGACGCAAGGCGGAGAAAATATGGACAGACGAGAGAGTATCACGAGTTTCGTGGAAGTCATCCAAAGTGATCTCGTGTGATTCTTCTGACTTCGGAATCCGAAGCGGAGGCTCGTTCGGGATCGCTTTGACGCGAATCGAAGTGCCAGTTATCGTTTTTTTTTGCGACAAAGACTTCGATTCGAATCGCCGATCATTGCGGGCTTCTTTCCCTGCGCTGTGCGTGCTTTGAAACGCGCACAGTGGAAGAGGACCCCGATGATAGATGGCAGTTCGAACGGCGGTCAGTGAAGAAAACGCGGATTGTAGACACTTCGATTCGCGT
>PIVL01000932.1 GCA_003354145.1 Paracoccaceae bacterium | reverse complement strand
CTGAAGGTAGTGAAGACGACGACGATGATGTGGATCCGGGAAAATTCAAGCCAGCACCCTGGGAGTGACCCTGACGGTCTGCGCCGCAATTTTCTGATGCTGTTCGGACAGTTGCGGGACTTTTTGCTAGCCGCGCTGAGGCAAACGTCTGCCGCCGCGCGGCCCCGGTCGTTTTGTCTTTGAAAGCAGAATAAGTTCTGCAACTCAAACGTCAATAACAACGACGAAAAATGCGACAAGCCCTGCGGCACGACCGCTGCGGGGCATCGCAAGCGGCCCAAACGGGCCAATAGCTTCCCCGGCGGTATGCAATTCAATTCTACCCAACCGACATTGACTCAGATCAAAGCGGGTTCACCGGGGTATTGCTATCATGAAGGTTCTGAAACAAGTGAGGAGGAAGAAATAATGAAACGTACATTGATACTATCCACCGCTACGGCCCTGGTTCTGGGGCTTTCAGGTATCGCCTGGGCGGGGGCACCCGTTGAGGCCCCCTGCAACGTGAACGGGAACGCGAACTGGTCCCACGAAAAGGTTATCCAGATGATCGTCAACCGGCATGGCAATAAAGGTAAAGGCAACGGCAGTGAAATAATCCACAAATTCTGTATCACCAACCCTGAAGGTAGTGAAGACGACGACGATGATGTGGATCCGGGAAAATTCAAGCCAGCACCCTGGGAGTGACCCTGACGGTCTGCGCCGCAATTTTCTGATGCTGTTCGGACAG
>PIVL01000435.1 GCA_003354145.1 Paracoccaceae bacterium | reverse complement strand
CTGGTGTTTCATGTATTCGGGGCCATCGCCCACTTCGAGCGAAGGTTAATTTCAGAGCGCACCCGAGATGGGATCGCTGCGGCCCGAAAACGGGGTAAAAATCCGGGGCGACCAAAATTGGATGCTGAAACTGTTTCGGCGTTACAGAAACTTGTCAAAGCAGGAATGACCCCTGGAATGGCAGCAAAACAGCTTGGGATAGGCAGATCAACTGCTTACAGAATTGCAAAGGTTTTGGATTAACAAGGCATATTCACTGAATGTTCTCCCTTAGCGTTACTCAGCGAACAAACCTTGCGATGACGCCTCGCTGCGGTGCCAGACCCGCAATCGGCACATGATCCATCGCATCGGGATCGCTGTATCGCTGAAATCCGCGACAAAGGCCGCATGGTCTGGCAGGTGAGCAGCGGCTATAATCAGAGCAGCCGCGCAGAAACACTAATGGGGCGTTGGAAGACGGTCATCGGACCCAAACTGAAAGCCCGGAATTTTGCAAACCAAAAAACAGAAGTCCGGATCGGCGTGAACATTCTCAACAAAATGACCGAACTGGGACGCCCGGAGTTCGAGGCTGTTGTGTGACCACAGCTATGGGAAAGGGCAAGTTCCGGGCTTCACGAGGTCCGTGCAACACGGCCCTCCCGAAATCGGCTCAGCACAGATACAAGTACCTCAGACCAAAGACTCTGATGGTGCCTGCGGGTCTGTGAACGGCGCTATACTGCTCTTTGCGCGATCTGCCAGCCAAACTGCATGAGTGCGCTCCCAGTCGCGAAACCGTCTCTCCGCCGCGTCATGGTCTGCCGCGCTCCAGACGCAGAGTGGGGCCACAGAGCCCGGTGCTGCGAAGTTGACCGCATCAAAATCCGCGAGCATTAGCGTCCGAAAATGATCCCGCGTCTGTTCGTCCGGCCAGAAGCTGGAGCGTTCGCCGCTGCGAAAAATATCCGCGTTCTCGCGCTGAAGGCCAAAAATCCATCGCCGACGCACTTCAGAGCGTCCCATATTCTCAGTCATGTCTTTCTTGGTCTTGAGAAGCCATAGAACCGCAGGTTTGGGGATTGAGGGTCGCCGAGTTATCTCTTTGGGGTCAGCTGGCATGGGAAGGGCGAGATTGTTGAAGAAACCTCTGACAAGATCGGATTTCTGTGCTTCGAACGACTGGCAGGATACCGGAAAATGCCGAGCAAAGGCATCCTGCAGATGACGGTAACGAAAGCGAGCGAGGTATTTCGCCGAGGCTTGCTCAAAGTTGAGGTGCGAACCAGCCGCAACTGCGCCTGAACACATGGATTCTGCAAACGCGTCGGGTTGGCGAAAATAGAGCACAACCTCAGTATGAAAATCCTCAAAATATTCGGCGATACGTGCCACAAAGCGCGCCCGGCGTTCACCAAAAGACGTTTTATTGTCTCCTAGACCATGTCGGACCATCGACTCTGCGCTGATCAAGACTGTCATATCCTGCGATATGTCTTCCTTGAGGTGCTGTTTGAACCGATCAAGCTGCTTTAGTTGATCCGTCTTTCCTTTGGCGAAGGCGTCGAACAAGCTGAAATGCGCATTGGCACTTGGTAAATCCGGCCGGTTGCCGAAGAATTCCCAGCTTTTTGGATAATATACGCCCTTGGCATACAAATCGTCCCGATTTTTGGCCAGAACGCTCTGAATACCGGTCGTACCAGTCTTGTGCATACCCGCATGGAGGATAAGCCGCTTCATTTGGCGACCTGGTTTGATCAAAGATTTATGCGCATCATCACCCTGACGGGCAAAGATCGGCGGTAGCAGAGAGTCAATCCGCTCCTGCAACTTTTTTATACCCGTGAACTGGGCATAGCGATCCCGGGTTTGCTGGTCGCCAGTGCTGCGGATCGCCTCTTCCAGCTGCACCCCCGTCGCTTTGATGCCGAGCCGCGAAAAGACCCGCTGCAAACCCGCTTGCGCCGTTTCTGAATCCGCTGAATAAAGTTCTTCGTAAGAGATCGCGACAGGGGCTGCGCCAATTTTGCGAAGCTGTCGCCACGCCTTGCTCAGCTTGTTATTCGAATTGGTCTCGTGCTCGATCAGGGCGTCCACATCCAGAGGCGCTCTGAAAACCTCACTGTTGTCACCAGCCTCAGCGACCGTTTTAGGACCCCAGGACTGGGTGCGCTGTGCGTATTCCATTGACAGCAACCGTTGCAACGGGTTTTCGCGATAAAGAAACACTGGTGCATATCCAGCCTCGTGAGAGGCCTCAACAAGTGCTCCACTTACCGCCCAGGGCACGCGCTCAACGCAATGTTTGATGTTGTTGTGTGAACTGCATACGGCAGTCATTCCGCCTTTTAGCGCGGCCCGGTCTTTAGACTTTAGCCAGTCCTTGCTAAGTTGCCCATGTTCACGGGGGCTATTGAAAGGTTCGTCCTGTAATTTGTCGTGACACGAGAGCCGATTGAGATGCTTGTTAAAGTTGGTCCCACCAGTGCGTTGAAGGGTCCAGATTACAAACGGGATTTTAATCTTGGTTAGCGACATATGATTCATCCAAATACTGAAAAGAGGATTTTAGCTAAGGCGCTCAGAAAACATAGACATCAAGATGGCAGGTCTCGTTATAGCTTGCAACAACTTCACGGTTGGATCTTCTTTTATTTGACGATGCCAATCGAATTCGCCATTTGTGTCTCCAACGGCCGAAAATCCTAGTAGTTCGGGCGACGTGAGCATCAATCGAGACGGTGATATCTTCAAAAACTTCACTAAAGTCATTTTATGCAAAAAACGCGCGCGTGGTCGCGCCATGCTTACGTTGCTTGCCTGAAAATACGGCGTTCTCGTTGGGATCAAGGGTAAATTGCCCGACATCAGGGCATGGCGCATTCGTGCAACTGTGGTTCCAAAATTACGCACCCAGCGGAAAATGGTAGTAGAAAATATTACCATACATCCACGCGCGCCCAATACACACCGCTCCTCGACCTTCCCTGTAACTCGCGTGTATCCAAGTCTAGTGTTATACGAGAAAAGAGCGATGAACGCTTGA
>PIVL01000931.1 GCA_003354145.1 Paracoccaceae bacterium | reverse complement strand
GGTGTTGTCACGTAAACTCTGATCTGGTTGCGGGCTTGGATCGATTGAGCTAGCGACAGGTCATGGATACATCCCGGATCATCTACAAACGCCATCGGTTTCCTCCGCAAATCATTGCGCATGCGGTTTGGTTGTACGCGCGGTTCAATCTAAGCCTTCGGGAGGTCGAAGAACTCCTTTTGGAACGCGGCATTGATGTATCTTACGAAACCATACGCCGCTGGATGGTCAAATTCGGACCGCAGATTGCCCGCAGCTTGCGGCGGTGCCAGTCGCGCCCCGGCGACGTCTGGCATCTGGATGAGGTCGTCGTGAAAATCGCCGGAAGGAAATATTGGCTGTGGCGTGCGGTCGATCAATACGGTCTGGTTCTGGAAGAGATCCTGCAATCAAAGCGCGACAAAGCCGCCGCCAAACGCCTGCTGGTCAAGCTGATGAAGCGGTTTGGCGCCGTTCCCAAACGGATCGTCACCGACAAGTTGAGATCCTACGGCGCGGCCAGGCGCGAAGTCGCGCCAGGTCTTGAGCACTGGTCGCACAAGGGTCTAAACAATCGGGCCGAAAACAGCCACCTGCCGTTTCGAAAACGGGAACGGAGCATGCAAGGCTTTCGATCGCCCGGCGCTCTGCAACGTTTCATATCGGTGCATTCAGCAACCCGAAATTTCTTCTCTGTTCCAGCCCGCCGCCGCCCCGCCCTCACAAACAGATACCACAGAATGGAAGCTTTCGACG
>PIVL01000114.1 GCA_003354145.1 Paracoccaceae bacterium | reverse complement strand
ATCTATGTTGGCGCTTGGGGGCCGGACTATCCCGATCCTAACACCAACGCTGGTACCTTCGCGTTTAACCCGGACAATACCGACGAAGCTGGCGCAACTGGCCTGCTGGCATGGCGGAACGCCTGGGGTATCCCTGATATGTCCAACGCCACGCTGGCAGCAGTTGTCGAAGGCGACCGCGACAAACGCGCAGCGATGTACGAGGCGATTCAGCGCGATCACCAGATGGTTTCTCCATTCGCGATCATGTTCCAGATGATCGAACAAAACGGACTTCAGGAAAACGTTTCCGGTTGGAGCATGGGTGGCGCGATCACCGGTGCCGGGTACTGGGATGTTACTAAGTAAATGGCATTGGCTGACACGAACACGAAGGGGCGGCGCAAGTCGCCCTTTCTGCAATTTGTGATCAAAGCAGCAAAGACGCTGGGGGCCATTGCCGTCACTATGCTGGGGCTGCTTTTCGTAACATTCTTCATCGGTCGTGTGATGCCGGTAGACCCTGTTCTGTCAGTGGTCGGCGAACGTGCAACCAAAGAAATATATGACGCTGCCTATATTAAGCTGGGCCTTGATAAACCACTTATCGTGCAGTTTTTCACCTATGTTATCGACGTCATTCAGGGTGATTTTGGCAAATCCCTTCGTACCGGATTCCCTGTCTCCATTGACATCAAACGCGTATTTCCTGCCACGCTTGAACTTGCCACGCTGGGCACCCTGATCGGGGTATTCGTTGGCGTACCACTTGGTGTTCTTGCAGCGGTCAAACGTGGAACCTGGATCGATCAGGTCGCCCGTGTTGTGGCGCTTATTGGCTATTCCATGCCAGTGTTCTGGATTGGTCTGATTGCGCTTTTGGTGTTCTACGGCATCCTTGGCTGGGTTGGTGGGCCTGGACGGCTTGATATCTTTTACGAGGACATTGTTCCGTCGGTCACAGGCATGATTCTGATTGATTCAGCCCTTGCCGGAGACTGGACGATTTTCCGCAACGCATTTTCCCATATCATCCTGCCCGCCTGTTTGCTGGGCTATTATTCGCTGGCTTACATCAGCCGCATGACACGCAGTTTCATGCTTGAACAGCTAAGCGCTGAATACGTCACCACCGCCCGGGTAAAAGGTCTGAAAGAAAGCGCCGTGATTTGGCGGCACGCGTTTGCCAACATCAAGGTACAATTGATCACGGTTATCGCACTTAGTTATGCGGGCCTGCTTGAAGGGTCTGTACTGACCGAAATCATCTTTGCCTGGCCTGGAATTGGATCGTATATCACCACGTCGCTGCTGTCGGCAGATATGAACGCGGTCATGGGTGGCACTGTGGTGGTTGGCCTTGTCTTTGTCTGTCTGAATATCTTCGCGGACCTTCTTTATAAATTCTTCGACCCGAGGGCGAAATGAGCTCAGCACAAACTCTGCGCCAATGGCTGACCAGCGATGTCCCGACATCCCGGCGTCAAGCGAAACTGGCGGCGCTGTATCAGGCATGGCTGGCGTTTCGTGGCAATCTGATGGCGATGATTGGCCTGGCAATCTTATTGTTGCTGGTTTTTACTGCCACGTTTGCACCATGGCTGGCACCGCACGACCCGTTGGCCCAGGACCTTGCGGCCCGGCTGCAACCGCCTTTAACCGAGGGCTATTTCCTTGGCTCTGACAGTCTGGGCCGCGACATTCTTAGCAGGTTGATTTATGGCTCGCGGATCACTCTGTATATCGTGGCGATGGTGACTTTGTTGGCACCCGTTGTCGGGCTGTTTGTTGGCACAATTGCTGGATACGTAGGTGGTTGGACAGATGCGATCCTGATGCGACTGACCGACATTTTCCTTGCCTTTCCACGCCTTGTATTGGCGTTGGCCTTTGTGGCCGCACTTGGAGCCGGGATTGAGAACGCGGTTCTCGCAATCTCGCTGACCGCGTGGCCGCCTTATGCAAGGATGGCACGTGCCGAGACGTTAACCATCCGTAATTCCGACTATATTCACGCTATCCGCCTGCAAGGCGCAGGCGCGATGCGGATCATCACCAAACACATTTGGCCTTTGTGCATCTCTTCACTCGTAGTGCGGGTGACGCTGGACATGGCCGGGATCATTCTGGCCGCTGCCGGCCTTGGTTTCCTTGGCCTTGGCGCACAGCCTCCTTCGCCGGAATGGGGTGCAATGATCTCTGAGGGGCGCAAATTCATCCTGGATCACTGGTGGGTCGCGACCATGCCGGGGCTGGCCATTTTCACGGTATCACTTGCTTTTAACCTGCTAGGCGACGGGTTGCGCGATGTGCTTGATCCAAAGGACGGATCACAATGAGCAATCTGTTGGACATTGAAAATCTTTGGGTCCGTTTCAACACCCGAAATGGCGTCTTTGATGCGGTACGTGGCATCAGTTTCTCGCTAGGTCAGGAACGGCTTGGCATTGTTGGCGAAAGCGGGTCCGGTAAGTCCATGACTGGGCGCGCCATTCTGAAACTGGTGCGTAAGCCGGGCATGATGACGGCTGATCGGTTGGACCTTGAGGGTCAGGATTTGCTTGGCAAGTCCGAGTCTCAAATGCGCGATGTGCGTGGGCATCGGATTTCGATGATTATGCAAGATCCCAAATTCTCGCTTAACCCGGTGATGCGAGTTGGTAAACAGATTGCCGAAGCCCTGCGGTTGCATGCCGACGTGTCCAAAGCCGAGGCCAGGAAACGCTCGATTGAGATGCTCCAAGCGGTATCGATTCGTGACCCCGAGCGCGTTTACCGCATGCACCCGCATGAAGTGTCTGGTGGAATGGGCCAGCGTATCATGATTGCCATGATGATGATCCCGAACCCCAAAATCCTGATTGCAGATGAACCCACCTCGGCGCTGGATGTGTCGGTGCAGATGCAGGTTCTTGAGATCATGGACAAGCTGGTGCGCGAACGTGGCATGGGCCTGATCTTTATCAGTCACGACCTTAATCTGGTGTCGAATTTCTGTGACCGTGTACTGATCATGTATTGCGGCCGCATTGTCGAAACCTTGAAGGCCGACAAGCTACACGAGGCCAAGCACCCCTATACCCGCGGATTGCTCAACTCGTTACCGCGCCTTGAGCAACCGCAAGACCGCCTAGAGGTGCTGGTCCGCGATCCGGCGTGGCGGGATGAACCAAGCGTGAGTGGACTGCTATGAACGGGATTGACCTGCAAGACCTAAACGTCTGGTTCGGCGATTACGAAGAACGTGTGGACGCCGTAAAGTCCGCGACATTCAGTGTACCAGAAGGTGGTAGTTTTGGACTGGTCGGAGAGAGCGGATCGGGGAAATCGACCATCTTGCGGGCCATAACTGGGCTTGCCTCGGATTGGAGCGGTCGCATGGATGTGCTCGGGAAGCCTCTTGGCAAAACCCGCGACCGGCAATTCTATAGACAGGTGCAAATGGTGTTTCAGGACCCTTATGCGTCCCTGCATCCACGTCACTCAGTGGACGCAGTCCTAAGTGAAACGCTGCAATTGCACGGCTTTAGCGATGTCGACGCTCGGATCAGTAAACTGCTCGACGACGTCGGTCTTGGCTCAACGTTCCGTTTTCGGTATCCGCATCAACTCTCGGGCGGTCAACGTCAGCGTGTCGCCATAGCTCGGTCGTTGGCTGCTGAGCCCGCAATCCTGTTATTGGACGAACCAACTTCGGCGCTGGATGTTTCAGTGCAGGCTGAAATCCTTAATCTGCTGACGGATCTTCGCGCCGAGCGAAATTTGACCTATCTTATGGTCAGCCATGATCTGGCAGTTGTCGGCCATATCTGCGACCACATCGCAGTAATGCAGCACGGCGAAATCGTTGAGACTCTTAGCGTTGAAGACATGCGCGCACGTAAAGTGAAAAACGCCTATACCGAACATTTGTTGGCCAGCATCTAAAGGCAAATTGCTTCAAATCTATAATAGAATACAATGCTTGCCCCGTCAAAGGGGGCTCTCAAACAAGGGTGATTGAAGGGATGGCTATTTTCGCATCCTTTACTGACCGGGTTTCTGATGGTGATGCAGTTCGTCGATCAACACTCGATTGTTCTCGCTATAATCTACCGGCACCTCAACCAGATGTACTCCACCCGCATCAAAACAGCTTTGAACCAAGGCAACAAAATCGTCAGTTGCCTCTACCCGATGCCCTGATGCACCAAACGCATTGGCATAGGCCCTGAAATCGGGATTACCACATTCCAACCCCCAATCGGGGAATCCTGCGAGCTGTTGTTTCCAGCGGATCATACCAAAAGAGTTGTCGTTCAGAACCAACACAACAAGGTTCAATCCCAGCCGCACAGCGGTCTCCATTTCCTGCGAATTCATCATGAACCCGCCGTCACCACAGATCGCCATGACATTGCGATCCGGGTACAACATGGACGCCATCATTGCCGACGACAGCCCTGCCCCCATAGTTGCCAGCGCATTATCCAGCAGCACAGTGTTGGGCTGCATGGTGCGATAGTTGCGGGCAAACCAGATTTTGTATATTCCGTTGTCCAGCGCGATGATCCCATCATCGGGCATAACTTTACGGACATCGGCAACAATGCGCTGCGGGATCATTGGATAGCGCGGATCGTCTGCACCTTCACTGATATGGTCCAAAACAGCTTTGCGATAAGGTTCAAATCCATGAGCCCCAATTGGCTCTAGCTTCTCGGTCAAAGCCACAAAGCTCGAGGAAACGTCCCCGATCAATTCCAGTTGAGGGAAATACACGTCGTCAACATTAGCCGGGCTAAAATTGACATGAATGACCTCGGTCCCGCCATGCTTCATCAGAAAGGGCGGTTTTTCCACCACGTCGTGGCCAGCGTTGATTATCAGATCGGCTTTGGCAATCGCGTCATGCACATAATCGCCTTCGGATAACACCGCAGTACCCAGATACAGTCGGCTAAGTCCGCCGATCACGCCCTTGCCCATCTGTGTATTCACAAATGGAATGCCGGTTTTTTCGACAAAAGCCTCAAGTGCTGCAATCACCCGTTTGCGATTTGCCCCTGCGCCAATAAGCAGCAGCGGGTGTTTCGCCGCGCGGATACGCTCAACCGCTTGCTCGACGGCCTGAGCGTCACAACTGGGTCGCCGCGCGTGGGTAGGAGCAAATACCTGATCGGTATCCGCCATGTCAGCGGCGATATCTTCGGGCAATTCCAGATGTACAGCACCGGGGCGTTCTTCTTCAGCTAGCCGAAACGCCTCGCGGACAAGACTGGGAATGGTGTTGGCATTGACAATCTGATGGGACATCTTGGTGATCGGCCTTAGCAACGACACCACATCCACGATCTGAAACTGCCCCTGTTTGTTTTGCTTGATCGGCTTCTGGCCGGTGATCATCAGCATCGGCATCGCCCCAAGATGGGCATAGGCGGCTGGCGTCACAAGATTGGTCGCTCCGGGCCCAAGTGTCGCCAGACAGACACCGGTTTTACCGGTCAGCCGCCCGTATGTCGCTGCCATAAACCCTGCCCCCTGTTCGTGCCGGGTCAGGATCAGTTTGATGGACGAACCGCGCAAAGAGTTCACGAAATCAAGGTTTTCCTCACCTGGAAGGCCGAATACATATTCGACACCTTCGTTCTCAAGCGCACGGACAAGCAGATCAGAGGCTTTGATCGGGGTTTTAGGACCTGACATAGTTTTCTCCACTTACTAACAATAGCTGACAATAGGAACACCGACCGCGTTCAGCAGCATATTCGCAGGAAACAGTTCGCCCACTGGTATCGATTTCTGGTTCTGATGCACTATACAATAATACAGTTTTAACGCGCGCGGGTACGCCACGCCACAGGAACATGCGGTTCTGCAATCAGCCAGTTCTAGAATATGGAAACTATGCAGCGACACCAACCCGGGCCTATTGTCAGCCTGGGTATTATCACGAAGTTAATTCGTTGGTGACGTCAAATACATTGCACGAATGGCGGCACCCGGCGCTATCCCCGGCATCGTGGTTTTGAATATGTTTTCCATCGTGCCATCAAAATACATCCTGCTTAGGGCGGCATCCACGGCCAGACGAAAATCAGCATCCCCACGTGCGAGCGCCAGACCCTGCTTTTCAATCGTCAGAATCTCGTCCGAGAGGCTTAGAGTGTTTTGATATTCACTGTTGAAATACATATGCACCAAAATCGACTGATCCGCGAAATAGGCTGAAATCTGCGACGCCTCAATCGCCGCCAATCCGGCCTCGTGACTGTCAAATGCTATGATATCCGCACCAATCCCGGCGTCGGCAAACGAACCGGCCAAAGCATCAAATGTGGATGTTCCGGCGCGCACGCCAACCTTTTTGTCGGCAAAAGATTCAAGCCCGCCTTCGTACCCCTTGGCCACCATTACGGCAGTGCCATCCACATATGTAGGAACCGAAAAGTCGACCAACTCGCGGCGTTCCAACGTGATTGTCGAAGCACCACACAGCAAGTCAATCTCGCCACTGGCCACTTTGTCAAAACGATCGGTGGTGTCTACCGGCACAAACGTGACGTTCAGATTTTCCAGTTTGAATTGGTTGGCAATGTGCTGAGCAACCGAAACGCAAACCTGCGGTGTATACCCGGCAGGCTTTCCATTGGCTTCGGCAAATGAAAGCGGTGCGGCGTCTGTGCGATAACCCAGATTCAGCTCACCCGTCTCTATGATCCGTTCCAGTGTCTGGGCCGAAACAGGCGCGGCCAGCAGGGTGGCCAGAATAACGCAGGCAAGCTTGTACATATAATGTCCTTACTAACTAATTATGTGTGCGCAGCTTATCCTCCGTTTCACCAGGGGTACACCCTTAACGACCAATCCAAAATCGCCTTTACTGCAATTCCACCCGTTGATCTTTTGGGCGCCGCGGCGCAGGGTCCGGACATGGCGAAAATGTTGACTTCAAATCGGCCCGCGCTGGCTGTTGCGTTAAAAACATGCGCAATTTTCTTATTCGTTGTGCTCGGTGCCCTGATAAAAGCCACGTCAGATCAGGTGCCACCGGGTGAAGCGGTATTTTTCAGGTCCTTCTTTTCCTTCCCGATCATTATCGTCTGGCTTTTGGCGCGGGGTGATTTACGACACGGTTTGATAACGCGCCATCCGATGCGTCATTTCTGGCGCGGAATTCTCGGAACTTCGGCAATGGGGCTGACATTTGCGGGCCTTGGGATGTTGCCGTTGCCTGAGGTCACAGCCATTGGCTATGCAACGCCGATTTTCACGGTCATCCTAGCCGCGATCATGCTGAATGAGCGTATTCGGATCGTGAGAATTTCGGCCGTAGCCATCGGGTTGGTTGGCGTTCTGATCATGGTCTGGCCACGATTAAATGGCAGTTCAGAACTTGAGGATACGGCCACTCTGGGGGCTATGCTGATCCTTGCCGCAACTTTGGCCCGAGCCTTTGTGCAGATCCACGTTCGCAAAATGGTTCAAACCGATCACACTGCCGCAATTGTGTTTTACTTTTCGTTGACCGCCTCGGTCCTGTCGCTGATGACCGCCCCATTTGGTTGGGTTGTACCTGATGCATACACCGCAACACTGCTGGTTATGGCCGGGCTGTTAGGCGGTGTGGCGCAAATCCTGGTAACCTCAGCCTATCGTTTTGGAGCGGCGTCTATGCTGGCACCGGTCGACTATTCGTCAATGCTGTTTGCCATCCTGATCGGCTATGTTTGGTTTGATGAATTGCCGACGCTTGTCATGATGGTTGGCGCCTCTCTGGTCGTTGCTGGCAACATTTTGGTGGTCTGGCGTGAGCACCAGTTGGGACTTGAGCGCGGCAAAGCCCGGTCTGTCATTGACCCCAAAAGCTAAAGCCTATTTCCGGATCACATCAATGATTGTTCCATCCCGGTATTCGCAGACCGCTACGATACGTCCGCCCCCAACCACAGAAGGCGCGGGAGGCGCCAAATCGCGGGCCTTGTCGCACAGGGATTCAATCGGCAAAACAGGCAATCCAGCTTTAAGCGCCTGCTTTTTCAGTTCTGGACGGGACGGATGAATGGCTATTCCAGCCTCGGTAACAACAGCTCCAATGGTGTTACCTGGCGTCGTCTGACAAATCAGGCGCTCGACGATTTTGGGAAAGCCACCAGCAGTTAATGTTGTCGTTACTATAGGTAGCTTTGCCCCTGCTGCGGTATCAGAATGCCCGCCCGATCCGCCAATGATACGGCCATCACTGGCTTGGGTAACGTTGACATTGAATGCGGTATCAACCTCGGCTGCGCCAAGGATCATCACATCCAGTTCATTGGCAATCGCATCAGCCCGGTCCGGGCTGGCATAGTCTGCAGCAGACATGGCGCAATGATCCGGGTCATTGCGGTACGACTCGACCGCAACCAGATCAAAGGCCTGAACGTCCCACAGTCGACGAAACAATCCTTGATGAAACATCTTAACCAAAGGACCGGTGATCCCGCCTGCCGCAAATCCACCAGTGATCCCACGCTCAGCCATGACTGGGCCTAATGCCTTCGCCACTGCCAGCGACGTCGCCCCGGCGCCGGTTTGAAAACTGAAACCATCCCGCAACAACCCAGAAACGTCTATCAATTGCGCCGCTAATTCGGCAATCGCGCGGCCATTCTCCGACGGCAATCGGCCGGTGGTCCCGGATACGATTTGCGCGGCACTGCCGATGCTTTCAACCTGAGCCACCTGATCTACCAGATCCCCCGGCATACAGATTCTTGGCAAACCTTCAGTCACATAATCGGTCACAGCGATCACTTGCCGGGCATATGCCGCATCGACCATTGCATACCCCAATGGCCCGCAAGCCTGCGGCCCAATGGCACCGGTCAGGTTGTAGCTTTCGTCCACCGCAGGGGCCGCAACAAAAGCCACATCTATGGGCATGCGACCGGATTCAATGGCAGCAGCCCGCCCTCCGTGGCTTTGTAAAATCACAGGGTTAGACAGAATACCCGCCCTCACTGCATCTGCCAGTGGACCGTTCATATATGAAGTTGTAATGCGGGTGACCGTCCCATCCCGTAAAAACGGAATCAGAGTTTCATGGCAGGGAAACAGCGAGGATGGCGCAATGTGCAAATCACGCAGCCCAAGATCATGACAGGCGCGCAACACCTGAAACATAACGGTGTCGCCATTTCTCAAATGATGATGAAAGGAAATCGTGCCGCCATCCGCAAGACCCGAACCGGCAATGGCGATTTTCACAGGTTCATCCTCCAGAGCTGCAGAACACCAAATTTCTTCTCGTCAAAAATACTTCTGCCAGAGGCATCAATTGCGAATTTTCCGTTTCGGAAAAAAGCAAAAGAAATATCGTGGCGAGCCATCAGGCTCGCCTCAATTTGGTAATGGCCGGACTTAGATGCGCACCAGTTTTTCATAGCCCGCGGCAATATCTTGCGTCAGCGAGCCAACTTCGAAATTATAGTCCCCGATCTGACCAACCGGTGTCACTTCTGCAGCCGTTCCAGTCAGCCAGCACTGCTCAAAACTCTCAAGCTCGTCTGGCATGATGTGGCGCTCGTGCACCTTGATCTGACGATCCTTAAGCATGCCCAGAACGGTTTGCCGGGTGATGCCGTTCAAAAAGCAATCCGGGTCCGGTGTATGCACCTCGCCATCACGCACAAAGAAAATGTTGGCTCCGGTCGCTTCGGCCACATAGCCGCGATAGTCAAACATCATCGCATCCGAACAGCCTTTTGCCTCGGCGGCGTGTTTGGACATGGTGCAGATCATATAAAGGCCGGCAGCCTTTGCGTGACAGGGAATAGTTTCCGGGCTGGGACGTTTCCATTTGGAAATGTCCAGCTTAGCACCTTTGGTTTTAGCGTCGCCATAATACGCGCCCCATTCCCAGGCCGCGATAGCCATACTCACAGGATTGCGTTCAGACGCAACGCCCATATCCTCGCCAGCCCCACGCCAGGCAATCGCACGCACATAGGCATCGGTTAACCCGCTGGCGGCCAGCACTTCAACCTTGGCAGCCTCGATCTCGTCCACGGTATAAGGGATTTCAAAATCAACCATCGAAGCCGAGCGCCGCAAGCGTTCGGAATGTTCGCGTGATTTGAAGATCTTACCGTTATAGGCCCGCTCTCCTTCAAAGACAGAACTGGCATAATGCATCGCATGAGACAGAATGTGGACGTTTGCATCACGCCAGTTGATTAACTTGCCATCCATCCAGATTTGACCATCGCGGTCATCATATCCTGACATTTCCCGTCCTCCAGAACGTCTTATCTTTGCATTAATTGCGCAAAATACGTCCGTTACGGACACTTTAGTACGCTAAAACTGCGATTCGATACCGCTTCACTCTTGGAATGTCAACAAGACTGACATAAGCTGTGAGTGATGTTATATGGGGGATATCATGGCTGACGGACGCACGGCCCAGACTTTTGGTAGTGAAAATTTGCTGTTTCTGACGGATGAGCAGCTGCGACAAGGGATCGAGGCGATGTTTTTCGCCTATCGGGGATTTACCGCAGACCCAGATCGCATTCTTTCCGAACTGGCCTATGGACGGGCGCATCATCGGGCGATTCATTTCATCAACCGCGCACCTGGAACGACAGTAAACAATTTGCTGGCCATACTGGGCGTCACCAAACAGTCACTGAACAGAGTATTGCGTACATTAATCTCGGACGGTTTGGTCGAAAGTCGCGTCGGCACCATCGACAAACGCGAACGTCATTTATTCCTGACTGAGCAAGGCCAAAACCTTGAGAGCAGTCTGTCTGATGCCCAGCGCGCACGTATGCGCACCGCATTTCGTGATGCGGGTCCCGTCGCCGTTGCCGGATTCAAACAAGTGCTTGAGGCAATGATGGATGCAGACATGCGCCGAACCCATATTCAATTGCGCGACAGCACAACATGAGCAAGCTTGATGCCCATCTGCTGATTGTTGATGATGATGAACGTATCCGTGATCTGCTGAAAAAGTTCCTGATGCGACACGGATTTCTGGTAACAGCAGCGCGCGACGCGGCCCACGCGCGGCGAATTCTGACGGGACTGGATTTCGATTTGATCGTGCTGGACGTGATGATGCCAGGAGAAGATGGCATCACCCTGACCAAGGCTCTGCGCGAAACGCTAAGCACGCCGATCTTGCTTTTGACCGCACGTGGAGAGACAGAAAACCGGATTGCCGGGCTTGAGGCAGGAGCCGATGACTATCTGGGCAAGCCGTTTGAACCAAAAGAGTTATTGTTGCGCATCAACGCGATCCTGCGTCGGATGCCGGATACTCCAACGGAAGATACAGTGCCAAAGATCTTACATCTGGGACCAATCCGCTATGACATAGAACGCGGCGAGATGTGGCACGGCGACCAGTTGGTCCGTTTGACTGCCACCGAAAGCCAGTTGATGAAGTTCTTTTCCGCTTGTCCACACGAACCCGTCAGCCGTGCCAAATTGGTCGAGGATCTGGGACGTGATCGCGGACAGGCACAGGAACGCGCCGTAGATGTTCAAATCACCCGCTTGCGGCGCAAGATTGAGCCGAACCCAAAGCAGCCAAGGTATTTGCAGACAGTTCGCGGCGCTGGGTATATGTTGGCCCCAGACTAAGATTCAGACCACAGATAAACTGGGGAAACACATGAAACTGGTAAATTCAACAACTTTGATTGCAGCTCTGGCACTTACAGCGACCGGCCCCGTTTTTGCCGCCGATCCATGTCAGGCATTTGGCCCGCAAGCGCCGCGAGACATTGCAAACTCGGACGGAAGCAACCCTCAGGATTTTCCCATTGCCCCGCCGTCTGTCGCTCTCAACCTTTGCAATCTCCACACTCACACGAACGCGGAACACAAGGGGCCTGGATTTTCGGTCTCGGCGGGAAATGGTGACCATGGCGGGTTCAAATGCAATGAAACCGATCAACTGACTGCGGCAGAACTGGCTGATGATGGCGATTGTCAGGGGGCATGTTACGGCATCAAACCGGGGAATACGATCGAAGCGCATTGGGTTTACAGTTCATGTCAGGTTGGTCCGGGCGCGGAACTGGCAGCGTGTTCCAGCGCAAGCTGCGCCAACCCGACGTTACGTGTTGAAACACAGGTCTTTCTGGTGGTGAATGATGACAACGCACTGGATTTCAGAGATTTCGGCTATGACGATGTCGCGGCAAATGCAGTTCATCAACCCAAATCCTTGCCGATGGGCACGGGTACACCCATCGTTTTCAAGGGCTCGACAACAGGGACCAGCTATACACAGGCCGTCTGTTCGCCCTTGCAAGTCACCTGGAGCGTTCGGCCCAATTGCGCCAGAGTCAGCTATAGTTCGCTGAAAGCATGGTTCGAAAACGGCAATGTCTTTGAAGAGGTCCACAGCCACGGTGTACGGCAATTGGTGACGGCCCCAGAATTGTTGTCTCCGATCAACTAATGCGCACACCAGATTCCCGAATGCGATGAACAACCCGCTTACAGCCCCAAGATAAATAGCCCTATTTTCGCCTATGTAGAACGAGATCCCATATGACGACTGCCTTGATTACACATGCTGATTGTCTGGAACATGTCACACCTGACGGGCACCCCGAACGGGTGGCACGACTAGAGCATGTGTTGCACGCGCTTGAACCGTTGGATTTGCTGCGGGTAACTGCCCCCCTTGCTGCCGACGATGA
>PIVL01000930.1 GCA_003354145.1 Paracoccaceae bacterium | reverse complement strand
TCAGTCGTAGGGATAGCCAAGATGAGAAAGACATACTTTGGAGTTGCTGCCTGCGAGTGGTCGTAGTGGATGTCCAGGTCGTCAGGTTGCACTCGTTCGTTCAAGTTGTAGCCACACAAACTTCGAACAAGGCCAACTTTGAACTCGGTGTCGCTGATGACCTCAATCAGAATCCGCACGTTGGTTGGATACCAATGGTCCTTGAGCATGTGCCGTCCACCGGGAATGTCAGATGCGTTGAAGTAGCCAATGAGGAAATGTACTCGATACATGGGCTTCAAAAGGTTCAAGAGCACGGTGACTGTGGCATCTTCGTCTGGATGTGCTTGTTCAGGTCGATGATAAGTGGTTGTTGACGTTGAGCCTCGCTCCATTGTCTCAACCAAGTCGCAGACGCATGCCATGAGAAGATTTCGGTCACAAAGTGAAAAGGCGTAGGCCTGACCAGTAAGACGGATGCTCGAGGTTGGAATTGACCTAAGTCGCTCTGTGCTTTGTGTCATGACCATGTCGAGCTCAATGTCCGCAAGAGAAGGCGTAGCCGATGAAGTCGCCAAAGCATGGTTGATCTTCTTCTTGCTCTTGGCAAGGCTGTTAGTAATCATGTCATCACATAGGGCACGACAGAACCGATAAGGAAAGAGCGCTGCAGCTGCACATCTGGACTGATGAGCTTCCTTGTCATAGCCTTGCAAGATCAAATGTCCACGAGTGCACTTGCACTTCTTGGTGCTGT
>PIVL01000929.1 GCA_003354145.1 Paracoccaceae bacterium | reverse complement strand
CGAGCTGCATGCTGTACATGTCCTGCATTGCCTCGTGCTTACGCACCTGCCGGCTCCTCCTTCTCCTCATCCTCTTTGTGTGAGGTCAATCCTGGGATTGTCCTGATCCCGGCCGAGGGCTGTCCGGTGCTCTATTATTGAACTGGCAACAGAAGTTGTCCACGAAGATGGCTCTGTCGAAGAGCAGCAACCCTGTACATGTCCTGCATTGCCTCGTGCTTACGCATCTGTTGGCTCCTCCTCCTCCTCATCCTCTTTGTGTGAGGTCATTCCTGGGATTGTCGTGATTCCGGCTGGGGGCTGTCCTGTGCTTTATTTCGAGATTGGCGCCTGAAGTCGTCCACGAAGATGGCTCTGACGAAGGGAAGCAACTCTCTGAATGCTTGGTGCTGGTTTGGTCTTGTCTTGGGGGATTGCTTCGTGCTTGCTGCTACAACTGGTCTGGGCATGGCCTGGGGGCTGGGTCCAGGGCTGGGTTCGGGGCTCGACTGGTGGCTGTGTCCGGGGCAAGGCCTGGGGCTGGGCTGGGGCAAGGTTCGGGGCTGGATTTGGGGTTGAGGCTGTGGCTGACTCCAAGGCTGGGTCCGTGGCTGGAGCTGGGGCTGGGTCTCGGGCCGACCTTGGGTCTGGCACCTGAAACTGCCGACCTAGACATCCCTTTCGAAGAAGAACAACTCCTGCAACATCTGGTTCTAGTCTGACATTATCTTGGTGTCGGCTAGTCGAACTGCTCCTCG
>PIVL01000928.1 GCA_003354145.1 Paracoccaceae bacterium | reverse complement strand
CGGATGATGGAAGACATGCGCATCCGCGGGATGGGCGACAAGGCGCAAAAATCGCATATTCGGGCAATCAAGGATTTTGCGAAGTTCCTGAAGCGACCGCCCGATACGGCGACGCCCGATGATCTGCGGTCGTATCAATTGCACATGGCCGATACCGGAGTGACGGCCTCAACGTTCAACACCCGCATTGTCGCACTGCGTTTCTTCTTTGGCATGACCTGCGGGCGCGAGGACATGAAGCGGTTCATGCAATTCCGCACCCAGCCACGGAAGCTGCCCGTCGTTTTCAGCGTCGAGGAGGTGTCTGATATTTTGATGGCGACTCCGGGGCCGGGACTGAAGTACCGTGCCGCACTTAGCATTTCGTACGGTGCCGGACTGCGCGCGTCCGAGGTGTGTAACCTCAAGATCAGCGACATCGACAGTGATCGAATGTTGATCCACGTCGATCATGGGAAAGGCGGGAAAGATCGCAAGGTGATGCTGTCACCTGGATTGCTGAACCTGTTGCGCGATTATTGGCGAGAAGCCCGGCCAGAAGGATGGTTGTTTCCCGGGAACCCCAAGATTAACCCGATATCATCGCGGCAATTGAACCGAGCGTTTACGTCGGCCAAACATATGGCGGGCATCAAGAAGATCGCAACGCTGCACACATTGCGACACAGCTTTGCCACGCATTTGCTGGAAGCCAACACCGACGTCCGAGTGATACAGGTGTTGCTGGGTCACGCCAA
>PIVL01000927.1 GCA_003354145.1 Paracoccaceae bacterium | reverse complement strand
CTCGGTGCTCTCTTGGCTTCTCTTGGTCTCTGTTAGGCGGCTCTTGGGGGTCTCTTGGGGGTGTCTTGGCCTCTCTTGGGCGCCTTTTGGACCTCCCTTTCTGGACCCCTTGAGCCAAGAGGCGGCAAGACAGCAAGAAAGTGGTCCAAGAGAGTGCAAAGAGCTGCCCAAGAGGCTCCCAAGGGACCCAAAACGGAGTCCCAAAAAGTTGCATGTTCGTGTCTTTTTCGGGGCCAGTTTTTAGACCCTTTTCGGGACTCCCCTTCGGAGGGTTTCTTGGACGCTTGGTCTCTCCAAAACTAGGATTTCGCTTGGGAGGTCCTACAAAAACGCTGCTTCCCCCAGGTCGCCTCCAAGCGAGAAAACTGCAGAAAATTGAGCAAACACGGGACCGAAATTGAGCCAACAACTTAGAAAAAACGGGGTTCAAAAAAGGGACCCAAAAATCAAGTGCAACTTGCCACCAGGGCTACCCCAGGGGAGTGCTGAGTGTGGCCCCAAAAAATACGAACCCCCCCGGTTAGGGCGAAATTTTGGCCCCAGGGGGAGGAATATAGGAGGGGGTAACCATATGGTGGCAGAAAAACCTCACAGCCTTGTCGCCCCTGACAGGGCAGGGGCTGGCGGATTCCGCATCATAAGGGTTCTGTTCCATATTCCGTCCGGTATCCTGATAGGAGAATTCCAAAAATATTTAATTTCGGTAGTCTTGTAAACTACGTACCTCTAAATAGGGAT
>PIVL01000926.1 GCA_003354145.1 Paracoccaceae bacterium | reverse complement strand
CATAGTGTTTTATGTTTGGTATAGCACCTATCTTAACGTGTGTCGTAGTGTGGTATGTATGCTATCCTGCAGCATAAATTGTATGTACTATATATCATGTAAAGTGCGCTGTGTAGACCACTATGTATGGCATTATGGTGTGGAGTGCGTCTAGTGAATTACACATTGTAAAGTATGTGTGGTCTAGTCTGTAAAGAACAGAGTGTATAGTGTAGCATGTTTATTGTGAACAGTACAGTTCTTATAACGCTACTGTACGTACGTGTCTAGTGTGTACAGTATGTAAGATACCATACATACAGTGTGGTACGGACAGTATAGCAGTATAGCATGTGAATCATAGCAAGACGGCGGCAAAGTGCCCCAAGACAGTGCCAAAAGTTGCCCAAGAGACAAAAAGGGAGTCAAAACGGACCCCCAAAAAGTTACTTTCCCAATAGCCATAAGCTGGGGTCAATCACTTTATAAGGGGCGGTGGGCGGACACGGGTAGACCGGGCTGGCCAAACTTTTCGGGTGGGTTCTGGTGGCTCCTGGTGCCTCCTGGTGGCTCCTGGTGGTTCCTGGTGCCTCCTGGTGGTTCCTGGTGCCTCCTGGTGGCGCTTCGTGCCTCCCGGTGGCTCCCGGTGGCTCCCGGTGGTTCCCGGTGGCTCCAAGCGGCTCCTGGTGGCTCCTGGTGTCTCCTGGTGGCTCCTGGTGGCTCCTGGTGCCCTCCTGTTGTCTCTTGCTGGCTACTGGT
>PIVL01000434.1 GCA_003354145.1 Paracoccaceae bacterium | reverse complement strand
ACGATCCCTTCGTTGATCAAAGCACCAAGCTCTGCCAACATTTTTCCGTCGCCTGACATTTGAACAAAACACTCTCCGGTAAACCCGGGGCAATTCAGCGTAGCGATTTGCCATTTTGCTTTTTGTCATACCATCATCCTTACTTAAGTTGATGGTCTCCGACAAACTCGGGGCGATTCAATTGACCGATCTGGGAAAGCTTTACCTTGGCGAAGTCACCGGCGCGCTTCAGTCAATCAAGATTGCTGATGAATTGGTCGGTACCCAGTCGCAAGCACCAACTGGAACACTGCGGATTACGGCAATGCCGGGATATGGCGAGCGCTTTGTATTACCTGCATTGGAACGATTGCGCCAATTGTATCCAGACATCGATTTTGATGTGAGCCTTACCGATCAGGTGGTCAACCTTTCCGGCAATGACGTGGACATCGCGATCCGCGCGGCCTCGACGTTACCGGAACAAGTTGTCGCCCGTCGTCTGGGCGATCACAAGTTCGTACTGGTCGCATCACCGGAATACCTCGCGCAACACGGCATTCCAAAGACCTCAACTCAGCTGAATGATCATATGGTTTTCATGTATCGTGTGCCCTATGGTATTCTGGATTGGCTTGTGCTGCGAGACTGGGTTTGGACGGCTATCGACCTGAAACCAAAATACGTCAGCAACCACGGGCGGTCGCTACTTGACAGCGCCATCGCTGGGCGCGGCATTGCATTTCTTCCTGGTTGGGGGGTGGCCAAAGATATAGAAGCCGGTCGACTACAGATCCTTGAACTTGAGGATGGGCCTCTGTCGGTCAGCGGTAAGGCTAAGGCGGGTATGTACTTACTTTACCATCCGCCAAAGTTCCGGTTGCAAAAAAAATCAGGGTTGCGGTCCATTTTCTGGTTGCGGAACTGCGTCAGGAATCAAGCTAAACCTAGCAACAGTCAGTCGTCAGCTCCACCATTCCGGCTGAACATCGCAGCATGGCATCGCCTGTTCCTTCACTTTGCCGATCACAAAATCCCGACCGAGAGTTTCCGAGCCATTGTTGACGAGGCCTTCGCAGGTGAACGGGGCAAGAACTTCACCGGTTCCAAAGAGAGTTTTCTAGAAACAGCCAGACGACGGGGAGTAATCAAAACGATCAAACTTTGAAGTGGATGGCGTGGTCACCGGGTGGTGAAACCGGGTGGAATGTTCATTTCCAAATCGGCCTGTCTGGCCGAAAAGGGCCGGCATTTGCGGCTGGTGGTTCGGGTCATGCGGATGCTTGGCAAGGCCCCTTTTGTGGGGTTCCTGAAAATCCGAAATCTGGATGACCAGGTGATTCGGGTTGGTTCAAAATCGTTGAATCCCATACCTTTCTGGGCATTGTACCCTGCCGGTTTATTGTCGCACAAAAGCTCTGGCAGAATTCTGTCACGCCCGAGCCCGCAGTGTCTCAGGCGGCGCGCAGCAGCACTTTGTTGGAGCCGATTGCGTCCGCGATCTGGGCAAATTGCGCGGTTTTGCTTTGCGACACCTCGGCGCTTCGCAAAAGAAGGGTTTCGGTATTGTCCAAAATCGCCCGCGCCTGCTGGTTGACCGAAGCGGTTGCCTCGGCGGACACCGGCGTCAATGGCCGGGTTGTGGTTTCCGTTGACCCCGGACGGGTCGCACGACCCCGCGGCAAGGCCCTGTCACGGTTGCTGCGCGCCAGATTTGCCAGCTGATCAGATGCCGATTTCAGGACGGACTGCACTTCGGCGTAATCGCTGTCCTTCGGAATCGACTTGGCCAACGCCCCGAACCTTTCGGCCAGACAATCCACGCGATAGGCTTGTTCCTTGATCTCGGCACAGAATTTCTGGGCAGCGGCCAGACTGCCCACCACAAAACTGGTGAATGCCGGAGACCCGAAACCGCTTGCTGGCAAAACAACCGTATAGACCAACCCAACGGGGGCCGCTTGGGCCGCACCAGGGGTTACTGGCCAAGCCAGCGAAACAACTATAGCTGACATTACAGCGTTCATGGGGAATTTTGCCATTGACCCGACTCCTGTGCAATTGATGTGTAAATCAGAGCATATTCCGGCGTTCAAAACAACGTCCCACTTATTTTACCGGGATAAACAGCCGATTTGGCCAGTTTTACTAACCGTTCTTCCCAAGTCAGAGATGATGTGCCAGTATCTAAGCCATTATGACATACCCGTCGGTCACACGTCTTGGCCCGGGAAAAATTGAATTGAAACTAGGCAGTCCGGGCAACCCGGGTCGTCATCACGAATTTGGGGGAAATCATGGGAAAAATTTTCGCATTTCTTATTTCAGGAGTTTTTCTGTTGGGTGTAGCCAACGGCATTTCGGCCCAAACAAGCGACCTGGCTTTGGATCAGGCCAAGGCGCGCCTTGCCTGCGGGACGGGCACCATTATTTCTTCGCAGTTCCTGCCCGATGGATCGCTAGAGGTCACGTGCTCGCAAAGCCCGGCAACCGCCAGTTCAACCCTTTTGGCGGGCACAGGGCTTACCACGCCTGAAGCTCTTGGACTGGTCGCTATCGTTGTCATATTGGGCGTTCTAGTCGGCGACTCCGGGGATGGCGCAACAACAACAACAACAACAACATCCTCGACCTCGGCCCCTTGAGTAATGCATAATACGCAGTAGCAGTAGCTTTGTATTTTAGCCTGTTGTCGCGTGAAATTGAACGTTGCGTGGCTCAAGTTTCGGTGCTTGCCTTGTGAAGCAGGGGCGGCATTCTACATCGGCTTTCTGGAACATAATTCGCCGGGTGGTTCGCCGTTGTAATCGGCGCTGATTGGAAGGCATATCCGCCACCTGTGCGAAGAGTTGATGAATTTGCAGGTCTATGCCTTTGTCGAGGACGTCGCTGCCTCGCGCTGTTCCTTGACAACCAGTCCAATTTGCTTTTGTCTTTTTTCCTCATGAATAAGTTTCCGCGTATCATTTGGTCTCAGCAAGCTTCTTTGCAGCCGTGGGAGTGGCCTTTACCCTGACCGTTGCCAGAACCATCGCCACCGCCATTCGTGTGGCCGGGGCTGTCATTGTCGTGACCATTT
>PIVL01000925.1 GCA_003354145.1 Paracoccaceae bacterium | reverse complement strand
TGGTGTCGATGGTGTAATTGGCACTGCTGTTACCGGCCAGCGGTGCATTACCCGCCAGGTCGGTCAGCGTTGTGCCGACACTGATGACGTTGCTGGTATCTTCTATATTATCGGTCGGCGTAAACGTACCGGTCCAGGTGACTCCACCGTCAGCGCTGCTGACTGCGGTCAACGTGCCGTTGGCAAGCGTGATATCGGTATTATCAAAGTTGGTCACCGCCTCGGAGAAGGTGATGGTCAACGTTGATGTCTCGCCGACCTTCAGCGCACTGTCGGACATGACCACGCTCGATACCAGCGGTTCCCTGGTGTCGATGGTGTAATTGGCACTGCTGTTACCGGCCAGCGGTGCATTACCCGCCAGGTCGG
Source organism: Paracoccaceae bacterium (assembly GCA_003354145.1). Classification (GTDB taxonomy): domain Bacteria; phylum Pseudomonadota; class Alphaproteobacteria; order Rhodobacterales; family Rhodobacteraceae; genus NORP181. The sequence goes on along the minus strand of PIVL01000925.1, from coordinate 373 downwards.
TCAGCGTCGTGCCGACACTGATGACGTTGCTGGTGTCTTCTATATCATCGGTCGGGGTGAAAGTACCGGTCCAGGTGACACCGCCGTCAGCGCTGCTGACTGCGGTGAGCGTGCCGTTGGCAAGCGTGATGTCGGTATTATCAAAATTGGTCACAGCCTCGGAGAAGGTGATCGTCAGGGTGGAGGTATCGCCGACCTTCAGCGCACTGTCGGACATGACCACGCTCGATACCAGCGGTTCCTTGGTGTCGATGGTGTAATTGGCACTGCTGCTGCCGGCCAGCGGTGCATTACCCGCCAGATCGGTCAGCGTCGTGCCGACACTGATGACGTTGCTGGTGTCTTCTATATCATCGGTTGGCATAAACGTACC
>PIVL01000924.1 GCA_003354145.1 Paracoccaceae bacterium | reverse complement strand
TTGACTCGTTGGGAACCTTGGGGTCCCCTTGAGGGACACCCGGGAGCCTTGGGAGGCTCCTGAGGGACCACTGGGAGCCCGGGGAGGCTCCTCAGGGACCCCTGGGAGCTTGGGGAGGCCCTTGGGACACCCCTGGGAGCCTGGGGATCCTCCGCGGATTAAACTTCACTGGGGATGCTCCATAGAGTAGACTTTAAAATGAATGGACCCCCTGGGAGACTTGGGAGGCCCTTGAGGGACTCCTGGGAGCTTGGAGGGGCTCCCCTGAGGGACTCTTGGGAGCTTGGAGGGGCTCCGTACAGTAGACGATAAACTAAATCGAGCCCTGGGGAGCCTTGGGGTCCCTTGAGAGATCCCTGGGAGCCTTGGGAGGATCCTCAATGACCCATGGGAGTCTTGTGAGGCTCCTCAATGACCCCTTGGGAGTCTTGGGCCTCCCAAGGTCCCTTACTCGGGCATGGGGTGGCTCCGGCCATTCGGCGTCTGGCTTCTGGGGTGGGTGCCTGGAAGGCGCGGGCCATCTGAATTCTGGCTTGGGGTGGCTCAGGCAATTTGGTTTCTGTTTTGGGGTGGCTCCGGCCATTTGGTTCTTGGCTTCTGGGGAAGGTCTCGGGGTGGCTCCGACCATCTGGTTTCTAGCCATGCTCGCGCCGGCCATTTGGATTCTGGTTTCTGGGGTGAGTGCTTGGGGTGGTTGGGAGCTTGGGGAAGCTCCGTAAATTAGATTTGAAACGAGATGGATC
>PIVL01000923.1 GCA_003354145.1 Paracoccaceae bacterium | reverse complement strand
GTCGCGGGCGCCGCCGCTCATGCGGCGCCGTCCGCGCTGGCGCTGGTGGCGGACATGTTGGCGGCGCACGGGTACAGCCTGGCGGACTTCGATCTCCCCGACGCGCCGGGCGGCACGACGCATCTGCTGTACCGGCGTGAGCTGCGCCTAGCACGCAGCTACGACACCGCGGCGCAGGCGGAGTTGGCTCTGTCCAGACGTGCTACGATGAATCCTAGCCAGGCACTCGTGTACGACCGTGTTGACGGGATACTACGCGCCGCCGAGCCGGGTGACGCGCTCGCCACACGGGTGCTCGTGGACGGCGCTGCCGGCACCGGTAAGACGTTCCTGTTTGAGGCGGTCCTCGCCTTGGCGCGCTCGCGCCGGCACGTGGTTGTGGCGTGTGCGTGGTCCGGTCTGGCCGCTGCTCTCCTCCCGGGTGCCCGGACATGCCACGCCGTGTTCGGGTTCCCGGTGCCGTTGCCGACGGAGGGCCGCTTGATGAATGCCAGCCCGCGCACGGGCCGCGGCGAGCTGCTGCGTGTCGCGACTGTTCTCGTGTGGGACGAGCTGTTCATGTGTCCGGCCCGTGCGATCGACGACGTGGACGCGGGGCTGCGCGACCTGTGCGGGAGCCAGCTGCCGTTCGCCGGCAAGCTGGTGCTGTTCGGCGGCGACCCCCGGCAGACGCTGCCGGTGATGCCGCACGCGACGCGCACGGAGCAGGTTGAGGCGAGCGCTCGACGTGCCGACGCGCTCCG
>PIVL01000113.1 GCA_003354145.1 Paracoccaceae bacterium | reverse complement strand
AACATCACCGCCACCTTTTCCCCAGCTGCAATCTTTTCGGCCGCCATTGTCATCGCCTGTTCAGGGCTGAATACGGGTTTCGTCAAATCCCGCTCGCGCGCTGTGGTGGCAAAAACAAAGGAACAATCGCCAACCGCCTCGGCAACCGAGCCATAAAGTCCGGCCTCATCCAGCAAACGCCCAGCGCCACTGGCCATTGCATCCGCTGCCGGGTTCGGCCAGCCATCACGCGGTGCCACAATGCGCATCCGATCCAGACCGAAATTCCACATCGCCCGCGCCGCCGCACCGATGTTTTCGCCCATCTGCGGGCGCACCAGCACAAAGGCAGGTTGCGGCTGTTCACTAGGCATGCGCATCTCTCCAACAAAGTCCGCCCTGCTGTAATCCGCTCACTGTATCAGAGCAACCCGCCCGCTTCTTTTGTTCAAAAATATCCCCTCTGCATCGCCGCGCCTATCGAGCCCTGCAGAATTCGCCAATATCGGAAAAATTACCTTCTACAATCTCATAGATGGCCTGGAGCATAAGCAAGATTCTTTGGGAGTATCTGAATTTTTCATCTACGATCTCATAGTCTCCTTTTGAAAACAGCGAAGGATAACCTTCTGGGTCGTTTGCGAGGCCAGCAGCTCCAGCCAATTCTTCATATATGCAATATTCAAGATCAAAACCTTCACGGCTATAATGTACGAAAATTGTCGCCAAAAAAATCTCCTGGAATTCACCTGAAGGTACATCTTCAAGCTTCTCTAGGAAGGTTCGTGCTGAACAGCCTTTTATGTCATACATCTTTCGATGAAATGATCCCTTATTAAACCCTACGCTCCTTGCATCGGGTTCATCTAACCTTGCGACCATTTCTTCATTCATCACGAAGACAATCAAATTGGGATCCAGTTTTGAATCTCGCAGTATTTTGATGGGGGCCACTTCACTAATGTCCTCCAGCGCTCGATAGGTAAGGTTGCGTATTTGGTCTATTTTTTCTTGTTCAATAGAGGCGGAGTACACATTGACGATAATTGGCTGTTCCCAATGGGGTAATCGAATTTCGCAATTGGGGCGATTGGCCCCACAATACTCTCCTTCAGATGTCATGTAGATAAAGTCTTTGCGAAAGTTGCGACCGGCATTCGGGCCACAATGATAAGAAGTCTTGAACCATAGACTCCACGCAAACAGCACCGCCGCGATCGCTAGTCCTATAGCCGTGAATCTCGTTCGGTTCATACAAGTCACGAGTAAAGTGCTTTTCACGGATGTCAAACAATGAAATATGTTCTGCAACAAGTGCTGTCAGCCCTACAACTGTCGGCATATCCAGTTTTCAGAAGATAGCTAAATATCGGGCCTTCTTGTGCAACAATGCTGTACGCGGACCAAATATGTTTTATCCCGCCGCTAAATTCGTTACACCACGCCAAATCACCCAAGGATCCACCCCATGGACGACATTGAGCAGCCGCAAATTTATCTGATCACGCCCCCGGCTTTTGATCTTGAAACCTACCCCGACGTTCTGGCCCAGGTTCTGGATTCAACTGACATTGCCTGCCTGCGTCTTGATATGGCCAGCAAGGACGAAGGCGACGTGTCCCGCGCCGCTGATACGCTGCGCGAAGTCGCCCATGCGCGCGATGTGGCATTGGTCATTACCGATCATGTTCTTATGGTCGAACGTCTGGGGCTGGACGGCGTGCATCTGACCGATGGCGCACGCACAGTGCGGTTTGCGCGCAAAACCTTGGGGGCAGATGCCATTGTCGGCAGCTTTTGCGGATCACTTCGTCATGATGGTCTGTCAGCCGGGGAATCCGGGGCCGATTATGTAAGCTTTGGTCCCGTTGGGGCTACACCTCTTGGGGATGGCACTGTTGCCGATGCAGACCTGTTTCAGTGGTGGTCCGATGTGGTCGAAGTGCCGGTGGTGGCCGAAGGAGGTCTAACGCCTGCCTTGATCGCTTCACTTGCTCCGATCACCGACTTTTTTGGCATTGGTGATGAAATCTGGTCAACCGACAATCCTCAGGCCAGTTTGGCCGATCTGATCGCAGCGATGGGGTGACAGGGCTTAAATCACCCGTTCAACAAACCAGAACGCCCCGATCAGCGCAATAAAAACCGAGGCAGGCACAGATATGCGCTCCCGATACCATGGCTTATTACGAAACCAAAAGCCCACCGCCAGAAACGCTCCTGCGATAACGCTTAGCTGGCCCAGTTCTACTCCGATGTTAAAGCCGATCAGTGCCGGGATAAACTGCCCGGCAGGCAATCCCACTTCCTCCAGGACCGCTGCAAACCCCAGCCCATGCAGCAATCCGAAACCGAAGATCACCACTATTCGCCATTTGTGCAGCGTATCCGCCAATATATTCTCAACCGCAACATAGACGATCGAGGCTGCTATCAATGGCTCGACTATACTTGCAGGTACATTGATCCAGCCCAGCGCGCCCAGCCCCAACGTCACTGTGTGCGCCAGGGTAAACGCGCTGATCTGCCAAAGCAGTGGGCCCAACCGCACGCTGAGGAAAAAAAGCCCCAGCACAAACAGGATATGGTCCAACCCTTTGGGAATGATGTGATCAAACCCTACTGGTACATAAGCAACAAAAACCTCGGTCCAGGTTTGAACCACTCCGCCGTCAATCGCGATAGCAGGCGTAGTCGTTCCGGCCTCGACATAGCCCGTAAACGGTTCGTCGACACCTTGCTGACGCAACACCAGATTCCCCGCCCCTTTGGGCCAGGTCAGCGTCAGGTTGCTGGCCCCCCGGGGAATCTGCCCAACCAGTGTCAAATGGCTGGATCTGGGCAGGTCCTGTTCACCAACCTCTGGGATCACGATGTTGGCAACATCCAAAGCCAGCGGCCCATCAGACATCACAACAATTTGTGTGATCCACTCTTTGGCGAACGCTTGTACCTTTGGCACAAGCTCGGTCTCATCCATCGCCCGCAACCTGTCATAGGCCGCAGATTGATCAGATGCGTCAGTGTCATCCATGCCATCAAGGTCAATGCCCGCCACAAAGGCCTCGACATTCAGACGCAAATCCAATGTCAGTCGGCCATCCGTCACAGTCAAATCACCGATGGTTGGCATCACTTCATGGGCGGCGGCATTTTGTGGACGGATCAGGCACAGGGTTGACAACAGGACTACAAGGCACAGGCTAAAGCCCAACCGGAAAAAGGTCCTGCTCATGTTGTTTCGCCCCTTGTTGCCTGCGTTTGTTATGTCGCTTTTCGCGGCATCCGCCATTGCGCATGAGTTTTGGATTGAACCACAAAAATATCAAGTACAAAGCAGCGCACCCCTGATTGCCAACCTGCGCAACGGTCAGCAGTTTGTTGGCATCAAACTGGCCTATTTCAGCAAACGCACAGAACGGTTTGATTTGATCCAGAATGGCGAGACTGTCGCATTTCAGGGCCGAATGGGCGATGTCCCGGCATTGCAGACAGTCGCACCCAAAGACGGGTTGCTGATCATCCTGCATGAAACCACAAAGTCTGTGGTCACCTATACGCAATGGGAAAAGTTCCGCAGTTTTGCAGAACACAAAGGTTTTCCCAAAGCGATTGAACAACACGCTGCGCGTGGATTGCCGCAAGAGGGGTTCAAAGAGGACTACAGGCGCTTTGCCAAGGCTCTTGTTGGTATTGGCAATGCCAAAGGCGCGGACACAACCAGCGGCATGGAAACCGAATTTGTGGCCCTGGCCAATCCGTACAATGATGACCTGTCCAAGGGTTTTCCCGTATTGTTGCTTTATCAGGGCAAACCCCGCGAAAATGCGTTGATCGAAGTCTTCGCCCGCGCACCGGACAACAATGTGGTAATTACCAATACTGTAACGAATGCGACCGGTCAGGCGATGATCCCGGTCAAACCGGGCCATACCTATCTTCTGGACGCTGTCATCTTGCGAGTACCTGTCAGTGAAACAGATGCCGTCTGGGAATCTCTCTGGGCGACAATGACATTCGCCACACCTTAGAACCCCGAGCCGCTTGCACAAATCGCCAATTGGCGGCACATACCCAACATGAACACATATTCATCCAACCAAATCCTATGTATCGGCAGCGTCCTTTGGGATGTCATCGGCCGCGCTGCCAGCCATATGCGTCAGGGTTCGGACGTTCCGGGGCGTATTACTCGCCTGCCCGGCGGCGTCGCGATGAACATCGCCATGACATTGGCACGCTTTGGTATGACGCCGGTTCTGCTTACCTCCATTGGGCAGGACGCCGAAGGAAACGAATTGGTCGAGTCCTGCGAGCAGTTGGGCCTGGTCACCCGTCACATCTATCGCTCGGACGACTTGCCGACAGATCGCTATATGGCTGTCGAAGGTGCCAATGGGCTGATAGCCGCCATAGCTGACGCGCATTCACTTGAGGCTGCGGGGGACAAAATTCTGCGGCCGATGGTTAATGGTGATCTTGGTAGCGCCAGGGCACCCTATAAGGGGCCGGTCGCGCTGGATGGTAACCTGACACAAGGCCTGCTTGAACACATCTCCAAAAGCCCGGCTTTTGCGGAGGCAGACTTGCGCGTCGCCCCCGCCTCTCCGGGCAAGGCGGAACGCCTATTGCCGTTCCTCAACCACCATCGCGCCACACTTTACGTCAATCTGGAAGAGGCCGGGCTAATGTGCCAAACTGAATTCACCAGCTCGCAAGAGGCCGCAACTGGTTTGTTACAACGCGGTGCACGACGCGTGCTGGTCACCGATGGCGGCCAAGGCGCCACCGAAGCCGACGCCAATCGCTGCATCACCCAGACCCCACCTGCGGTTCTGGTCACCCGTGTCACCGGCGCAGGCGACACCTTCATGGCTGCCCATATCGTCGCCGAATCAAGTGGCGCAGACCGCGACGCTGCACTGGACCTTGCACTCAAAGCGGCGGCCAGTTTTGTTTCCGGGGAGACACCGATGTGATTGATCTTTGCTATTCAGACGAAGTCAACGCTGCGCGCCGCGACAATACACCAGTGGTTGCACTTGAAAGCACCATCATCACCCACGGCATGCCCTATCCGCAGAATATCGAGGTCGCCGCCCAGGTCGAACAGGATATTCGCGATGCTGGTGCCGTACCGGCGACCATCGCTGTGCTAAAAGGCCGTCTGCATATCGGCCTTGATCCTGATCTGTTGACCGCATTGGGTCAGGCCAGCAACGTCGCCAAACTCTCGCGTGCTGATCTGGCCGCTTGTCTGGCCACAGGTGGCACCGGTGCCACAACGGTCGCGGCCACCATGATCGCCGCTCACCATGCAGGGATCAAAGTGTTTGCAACCGGTGGTATTGGCGGCGTGCACAAGGGGGCCGAAACCTCCTTTGACATCTCAGCTGACCTGCAGGAATTGGCGCAAACCCCGGTAACTGTGATCGCTGCCGGGTCCAAAGCCATTTTGGACACAGCCAAAACGCTCGAGGTTCTTGAAACTCTTGGTGTCCCGGTCATTGCCTTCGGGCAAGACACGTTTCCAGCTTTTTGGTCCGCCACATCCCAATTCACCGCCCCTTTGCGTATGGACAGTGCCTCCATAATTGCCCGCACCCACATGTTGCGTGGTGCTTTGGGCCTGCCAGGTGGACAACTGGTCGCCAATCCGATCCCAAAAAACGAAGAAATCGCGGCAGAAACCCTTGCACCGATCATTGCACAAGCCCAATCCGAGGCAGATCAGCGCAGCATTTCCGGTAAATCCGTCACTCCGTTTCTCTTGCAACGCATATTTGAACTGACCGACGGGCGCTCTCTCGTGGCAAATATCGCTCTGGTGCGAAACAATGCCCGGCTGGCGGCAAACATAGCCCTTGAATTAGGCCAATTAGACAGCTGAAGCCCCGCCCCCATTGTAGCCTGCTTGCAAAACCACTAACTAAACCCTGTTGCAACTGACGGACCGACAATGACCAGCCCATTCGACGAAGAAAAAAAGCGCCGCCCAAGCATATTTGCGCGACTTCGGTCGTCGTTTCTGACCGGCATTGTGGTTATAGCGCCGGTTAGCCTGACAATTTGGCTGATCTGGACGGTCATCGGCTGGTTTGATGCGTTTGTCTTGCCATTGGTGCCTCGTGGGTTTCGGCCAGAAGAATACATTGGCATCAACGTGCGTGGTGTTGGCGTCATTATCTTCCTGCTCTTTGCCATTCTCATTGGCTGGATTGCCAAGGGATTGATCGGCCGCTCGCTCATTCGATTTGGCGAAAGCCTGGTCGAGCGGATGCCGGTCGTGCGCTCGGTCTATTCAGGTATCAAACAGATCTCTGAAACGGTGTTTGCCCAATCCGAAAGCTCGTTTGAAAAGGCCTGCCTGGTAGAATACCCGCGCCTCGGCATGTGGGCCATCGGCTTTATCTCGACCTCAGCCAAAGGTGAAATCGTCGAGCGTACCGGCTCTTCCAGAGAGTTGATGGGAGTCTTTGTCCCCACGACCCCCAACCCAACTTCTGGCTTTTTGCTGTTTTTCCCAAAGGCTGACATCATCGAACTCGATATGAGCGTCGAAGATGCCGCAAAACTGGTGATCTCAGCTGGACTTGTCTACCCAAATGGCAAAGATCCAACCACACCACCCCCAGAATAAACCAGCAAATTCAATTTGGTACAAATATCCCGGGGGTGCGGGGGCTGGCCCCCGCTGATCTTTTGTGCGGGGGCTGGCCCCCGCTGATCTTTTGTGCGGGGCTGGCCCCCGCGACTTAACCTTCAGATCACAAAGCAGTCCAACCGCCATCCAGACTGATAGTTGTCCCAGTAATCTGCGCGGCCGTCTCAGAGCACAGAAATACAGTCGTTCCGCCAATTTGCGCAATGGTTGCAAACTCTTTGCTGGGTTGGCGCGCGAGCAGGACATTTTTTATGACGTCTTCGCGGCTCATTTCATACTCTGCCATTGTGTTTGGTATCTGCGCTTCAACCAAAGGAGTTAGCACATAACCAGGGCAAATGGCATTAGCCGTAATATGTTCCTGCGCAGTTTCCAGAGCGACTGTCTTGGTCATGCCAACGATCCCGTGTTTGGCCGTCACATAGGCCGCTTTATAGGGCGACGCCGTCAACCCGTGCGCCGAGGCAATATTGACAATCCGCCCCCAGCCAGCAGCCCGCATCTTCGGTAAGGCGGCGGCGGTGGTGTGAAAGGCTGAATTCATGTTGATCGCGATAATCGCGTCCCATTTATCGACAGGGAACTGATCGATCGGCGATACATGCTGGATACCGGCATTATTGATCAGAATGTCGCAGACACCAGCTTGTTCAATCAAACTCCGGCACTCATTACCATCCGACATATCCGCCTTGATGTAGCGCGCGGATACACCGGTTTCGTCAGCAATCCGAGCCGCCAGCGCGTGGTCCTCATCCCGGTTAGTGAATGAGTTGAGCACCACATCCGCGCCGACCCGTGCCAGTTCCCATACAATCCCTAGGCCAATGCCTGAATTTGATCCGGTGACAATGGCGGTTTTTCCTGACAATGAAGATACTGGCGACATTATTGGCCCTTTCGCAAAACTAGTTGGGTGCAACCTGCCATGCTGCACTTGCGAAGGGAACGCCAAAACAGTACCAACCCGGAATGCCTGGCCAAAAAAAACGCCTGCACAAGGCAGGCGTTAAGTTATTGAGGCAGGTTTCATACAGGCAAGAAACCTATCGAGCAGTGACCTCTTTATAAGCAATAACGCGCTCTTATCCAAGCTAAAAGTTTGAAAAGGCATGAATCAATCGTTAGCGTTATCATTAACAAAATAAGGCCAAAGGCGGATTGTTGCAAAAATGAACCCAGTATTTTTCCGATTCTTACGCGTGATTCTTCTCGGAATCACGCCTCTTTTCGCGGCTCACACCGCTTTGGCAGAATCGCAATATGGCATAGCTATGTATGGCGACCCTGCCTTACCACCGGATTTTGTGTCTTTACCATATGCAAACCCCGACGCTCCAAAAGGCGGTCGTGTCATCTTTGGCAATACGGGCGGCTTTGATTCGCTTAATCCATTTGTACAAAAAGGCTCGCCGCCATGGCAGCTGCGGTTCTGGGCATATGAATCCCTTATGGCGCGATCCAGAGACGAACCATTTACCGTATACGGTCTTTTGGCCGAATCAGTCCGTACAGCGCCGGACCGCACTTGGGTCGAATTTACATTACATCCCGACGCGCAATTCTCTGATGGCTCCCTTGTCACTGTCGACGATGTGATCTGGTCATATGAAATTCTTGGTTCTCAGGGACACCAGCGCTATCGGGGTTTTAATGAGCATATCAAAAGTATTGAACAAACCGGTGCCCGTGACGTGCGCATTACTTTCAATTCAGACAACCGAGAATTGGCATTGATTGTGGGCCTGCGTCCGATACTGAAAAAATCGCAATGGGAAGGCAAGGATTTCAAGGCCTCAACCTTGACTGACATTCCCATCGGATCAGCGGCTTATGTCGTATCTGATTTTCAGGCTGGTCGCTATGTCTCGCTGACTCGTAATCCAGATTATTGGGCGCGCGATCTACCCATCCGGCGCGGTACGCAGAACTATGATGAACTGCGCATTGAGTTTTATGGCGACCAAACTGTACTGTTTGAGGCCTTCAAAGCCGGCAAACTTAGCGCCATCCGTGAATTTAATGCCGACAATTGGGAAACCCAGTACAATTTCCCAGCGGTCCAGCGCGGGGACATCGTCAAGTCTGAATTCGTCAATAAGCGCCCTTCGGGAATGACCGGACTGGCGATGAACACGCGCCTTGCCCTTTTCGAAGACTGGCGCGTGCGCGAAGCTTTGATGCAGGCCTTTAATTTCGAATATATCAACGGCACCATGACCGGCGGGGCACAGCCGCGCATCACCTCCTATTTCTCAAACTCAGAGCTGGCAATGCTGCCCGGACCGGCGAATAATCAGGTGCGCGCCCTTCTTGAGCCATTTGCAGATTCATTGTTGCCCGGCGCGTTCGACGGTTATGTGCTTCCAGTCAGTGACGGGACTGCGCGCAACCGCAAAAATCTGCGGCTAGCCGGTGAAATGTTAGATGATGCCGGCTGGACCATCAAAAACGGCGTGCGGTCCAATGCCAATGGCGTGCCTTTCAAGTTCGCTGTGTTGTTACGACAGGCGGATGGCGACATGCAAAGTGTCATCAACATCTATGCCCGCGCACTCAAGCGGCTTGGCATCGACATAACCATTGAAACCGTAGATGACGCGCAATTTTTTGCGCGGCGCGACGCTTATGATTTTCAAATGATCACGTATCGTGTTGCGCTATCGTTAGCTCCGGGTGGCGAGCAGAGGCTTTATTTCGGCTCTTACGGCGTTGATACGCCGAACACACGCAACCTTATGGGCATCGATTCACCTGCAGTAGACTCACTGATTGATACGATGCTGACATCAACCTCGCGTGAAGATTTCGCCAACGCCGTGCGTGCACTTGACCGGGTTTTGATCAGCGGACGTTATGTCATACCAATCTGGCAATATGACGTTGGCCGCATCGCCCATGTTAAAGAAATGCGCTATCCCGAAACTATGCCTATTTATGGGGACGGGCTGTGGTTCATGCCCGAAGTCTGGTGGTATCAGGATGAATGACACAAATCTGTTGTAAAAATATGATCCGATACCCCACATGAATATACTTATCCTTTGCACAGGGACATCACGCGGGGACATCACGCGGGGACATCGCGCGGGGACTGGCTGTGCAATATGTCATCGTCCAGATCATTTGCGGAAAATTGGGTGTCTGGGCGACGTATCTGATGTTTGATCAGTCAATCTTGCAAAGTTCGACCACACTCGACTGCACTGCTATCGCGCCAGTTCAAAGCCTGATCTGCTTGCAACGCACATAAGGGCGCGTTAGCCACATTCTTATGCTTTCAATATTTGACCAAGGCCCGCCGCCACCCTGCCCGACACCGTTCAATCTGGCCGCCCATGTGCTGCGCCATGCCAAGGATTGCGCGGGCAAAGTTGCCTTGTCTGTTCTGGGCCCGGATAGCAGCAAAGACTGGACCTATCAGCAGCTGGAACAGGCCGTGCGCGGCACTGGCGCCGGATTGCTGGCCAGCGGTCTGAAACCCGGTGACATCGTGCTGATGCGCCTTGGCAATACCGTGGACTTCCCGATTACCTATCTCGGTGCCATCGCCGTCGGCCTGATCCCGGTGCCCACTTCGTCGCAATTGACCGCTGCCGAGACTGCCAAGATGATCAGCGATCTGTCTCCCGCGGCTGTTGTACGCGATGCAGACGTCGCCTGCGCGCCGCATCACAACCAGATCGATGCCGCCACGTTGCGTGATATGCGCCAATTGGACATGTGCACCTATGACAAAGGTGATCCGAACCGGATGGCCTATATCGTCTATACGTCGGGATCGTCAGGAAATCCGCGTGCTGTGGCCCATGCGCACCGCGCCATCTGGGCGCGTCAGATGATGGTCGATGGCTGGTATGGCCTGACATCTGAGGATCGCCTGATGCACGCGGGTGCGTTCAACTGGACCTATACGCTGGGCACCGGTCTGATGGATCCCTGGACCATCGGGGCCACCGCGTTGATCCCACAACCGGGCACCGACATTTCCGCGCTGCCCGCGTTGCTGCGCACCCACAAGGCCACCATCTTTGCCGCCGCCCCCGGGGTGTACCGCAAAATGCTGCACGATCATCCCGCGCTTGATCTGCCAGACCTGCGTCACGGATTATGTGCTGGCGAAAAGCTGTCGCAGCATCTGCACCAAAGCTGGACCGACACCACCGGCACGACACTTTATGAGGCCTATGGCCTGTCAGAAGTGTCGACCTTTATCTCCTCCAGCCCATCACACCCTTCGCAAGACGGCGCATTGGGGCAGCCTCAGACCGGGCGTCGGGTTGCCATTGTTGGCCCGGACGGACCTGTGCCGATGGGAGAACCCGGAACCATTGCAGTGCACAAATCCGATCCCGGCATGATGCTTGGCTATCTGTATAATCCAGCCGAAACCATGGCCCGAATGCAGGGCGACTGGTTCATGACCGGCGATCTGGGCGCGATGACTGCCGAAGGTCAAATCGCCTATCTCGGTCGAGATGACGACATGATGAACGCCGGAGGTTTCCGTGTCTCGCCACTTGAGGTCGAGGCCGCACTCACCGCGCATCCCGGCATCACTCAGATCGGCGTTACCGATGTCGAAGTCAAACAAGACACCCGGATTATCGCCGCGTTTTATACCGGCCCCACACCACTGGACGAAGCCGATCTGCGTGCCTATGCGCAGAATAAGCTAGCGCGCTATAAACAACCGCGTGTTTACGTACATCTGGCCGAACTGCCCATCGGGCCAAACGGCAAAATGCAGCGCCGTGCGTTGCGCGACTATTTCAAGGTACACGATAATGACTGATAAAACCGTCAAGCTTGACATATTTTCCGATCCGATCTGTCCCTGGTGCTATATCGGCAAGACCCATTTGGACAAAGCCCTGTCAGCCGCTCCCAACCACCCGTTTGTCATTGAATGGCATCCCTTTCAGCTTAACCCTGATATGCCCGATGCGGGCATGGACCGGCGCGACTATCTCGAAGGTAAATTTGGCGGCAAAGACGGTGCCGTGCGCGCCTATGCTCCGGTCGTTGAAAACGCCAAAGCCGCCGGGCTGACGATCAATTTCGAAGACATGAAGCGCACGCCTAATACGCTGGATGCCCATCGACTGATCCATTGGGCCGGGATCGAAGGTAAACAGAATGATGCCGTTGACGCCTTGTTTGACGCCTATTTTGTCGAGGCGCGTGACATTGGAGACGCCGAAGTGCTGGGCGATATCGCCGACAGTATTGGCATGGACGCAGCGGTTGTTTTGAAACTGCTCGCCTCGGACGCAGATCGTGATGACATCAAAGCCCGCGATGCCCATAGTCGCAAGATGGGGCTAAGTTCGGTGCCAACCTTTATCGTCGCCAACCAACACGCTGTTCCCGGTGCGCAGCAACCGGAATTGTGGGAACAGGTGATTGGCGAGTTGAACGAGCAATTGGCAAATTAAAAGCAATAACCTTTCATTTACCAACATCTGACCAACCTGCTTGGCTTGACCGCTTAAGGGCGTTCAAGACAACACATTAACTTAAGTATTAACTTATCTGGCAGTTCCCGTCGGCCCGTGATAGCGCCAAGGACAAAATCGGAGCAGTAATGCAAAACTCTATGTCCCGTGTGGAATTCATTTCCTTTATTGCAGTGATGTTCGCGACCATCGCTTTCTCGATTGATTCAATCCTGCCGGCCCTGCCCGAAATAGGCGCAGAACTTAGCCCGGATGACGTAAATCGCGCTCAGCTGGTTCTGACTGCATTTGTTTTAGGTATGGGCCTTGGCACGTTTTTCACCGGACCACTGTCAGATACATTCGGGCGAAAACCGGTAATCTATGTCGGTTCGATCATCTATATTGCGGCGGCCGTTGTAGCATGGGCTGCGCAATCGCTAGAACTGGTGCTGGTCGCGCGGGTGTTTCAAGGGATCGGAGCCGCCGCACCACGTATCGTCGCCATCGCCGTTGTGCGCGACCTCTATAGCGGTCGTGAAATGGCCCGGATCATGTCGATTGCGATGATGATCTTTACCATCTTCCCGGCATTTGCACCGCTTATGGCCACAGGAATTATCGCCTTTGTCGGCTGGCGTGGTATTTTTCTGGCGTTTGTTTTGTTCTCGGTCGTGTCGGTCCTGTGGATGTGGGTGCGCCTGCCTGAACCTCTTGCCGTTGCTGACAGACGCCCGTTTCGCGCGCCAA
>PIVL01000922.1 GCA_003354145.1 Paracoccaceae bacterium | reverse complement strand
GGCCAAGGAGGCTCCGGCAAGACGCATGTCGTGCAGAATTTGGTGTTTGTGGTAGCTCTCTTCATCTGGCCTCCAACCCACGGCGAGACCCTGCACGTGGTGGCAGCTTCAAACGCTCAGGCCAAGAACATCTCCACTGCGACCATCAAGGCTCGGACCCTGCATTCCGCTTCTTGCATGCGAGTCCAGAAGCTCGTGAACTCGGCCATGGCTGCTGCCAACAAGGAAGCCACCTGGCAGCGGCGCTGGAGACATACGATGGTCCTCGTCATCGAGGAGATCAGCATGGTGTCGGCAGCCTTGTACAACATGCTCGATTGGCGCAGCATGCTGGGCCGCAAGCTGGAGCATGACGTCCTGGAGTCCACTTACAGTCACCTTGGTTGCGCCTTCGGCCGTATCCCCATCGTGATACACTTGGGTGATTTCTTGCAGCTCAAGCCCACCGGCCAACTCTCCTTGGTGGACAACTTAGACGCCAAGAAGCCTGATGGCTCTTGGAAGTACCCGGAAGTCAGCACAGAGATACAGCATGCGCAGGAGGTGTTTTGCGATGTGCCGGATGTCTTCGAGCTCAAGGGCACCATGCGTTTCGTGAAGGGAGATCCAATCATTGACTTTCTGCAGTGCATGCGCAGTGGCGGCACCTTTCCGCCCGAGACTTGGGCTGCCTTCGAGGCTACGTTTGCCCGGGACACACCGACGAAGCCAGATCCACGCCATGCAGACTCTCGATTTGCCGAAG
>PIVL01000433.1 GCA_003354145.1 Paracoccaceae bacterium | reverse complement strand
TCGACAACTACGCAACGCACAATACTGTCAATGAGCGTTCAAAAGTGACCCGGTATCAGCATCTAAAAGTGACCCACCCGATATGAGGCAAAGCCAGCAGGCGAGCTGCCCTCAAATAGCGAGATCGTCTGCTGGCTTTGTTTGCGCTGGAGTTTATTGTTTTCGGGTCTTTTTACTCTGAGCAAACCGGTAGGAGGTATTGCTCTCCGATGAGTGGTACGCGGGTTCATCCGCCGGATCGACCTCGAACTATGGAACCAATACTGCCGCTCCCTGAAGGTGCCCCAACCTGAGGTCATCAAGAGCTTGGTTGGCGCGTTCCAACGGATATGAAACGGTCTCCGTCTTCACCCCAGCTTCCTGCGCCAGCGGAAAGAACTCTTCGCCGTCTGCGCGTGTGAGATTGGCCACCGACAGGATCGATCGCTCCTCCCAGAGGTCCGCATAGGGAAAGCTGGGGATATCGCTCATATGTATGTCACCGCAAACGACACGACCTCCTTTTCGAACCGCCCTGAGCGCCGTGGGCACCAGGAATCCGACAGGTGCGAATATGATCGCGGCATCCAAGGGCTCAATGGCCGGATCGGATGATGCGCCAGCCCATTTGGCACCAAGCCTTCTTGCGAAACTCTGCGCGGCGTGATCTCCATCCCGCGTAAAGGCATGCACTTCTACGCCTTTGTGCCGCGCGATCTGGCAGAGGATGTGGGCCGCTGCACCAAACCCATAGATTCCAAGGGTCCGGACATCGCCGCAGAGCTTGTAGGACCTGTAGCCTATGAGACCGGCACAGAGAAGCGGTGCCAGCGACACGGCATCGGTCTCCGCCGGAAGTGTAAATACGGTTTGAGCATCGGCCGTGCAGAGCTCTGCGTAGCCGCCGTTGATTGTGTAGCCAGTGAAGCCGGGCATGTCGCAAAGGTTCTCATGCCCGGTTCGGCAGTAGTGACATGCACCACAGGTATGGCCCAGCCACGGAACGCCCACCCGTTGGCCGGGCTCCAGCCCGGACACGTTACGGCCGATCTCCTCGATCCGCCCGACAATCTCATGCCCTAGAATAAGTGGAAGTTTCGGCTCTCTCAGATCCCCATCGACGACGTGAAGATCCGTTCGACAGACCCCGCACGCTTCAACCCTGATCAGTACCTCGTTCGGATTGGGCACCGGATCGGGCATATTGCGCAGTACAAGCTGCGACGCCCCCCCTTCAAAAACCATCGCGCGCATCAATTAACTCCCGAAATCTTGGCTCATTTCCTCTTCAGGGTATAGCACGCGGCGATTCGGCACCTTGATCGAAGTCAATAACAGGCGATTTGCGATATCCGAAAGCCAAACCGCCGAAGATATTTACCGTCGTCTGTTTGAGCATCAAATTCTCGCCCGCACCCCTCTGACTTCAATCCGGGGAGAAATCACGAGGTGTTCACGATTCATGGGATCTTTTCTGTTTTCAGGCCGAGAGCTTGTGAATGCGAGTCAGGCGCGCGTATTCCTTGCGCCCCTTGGAAGTGATAACCAGGTAGGATTGCCGCTTTCCACCCTTTTTGCGGCCGGTGGTCGGACTGCGTTCCATGGTGAAGTAGCCCTGGCGCATGAGGCGTTTGCCATGCGGGTTCATCTGCAGCGACCACTGGCAGTTGACTCCAATCCGATCGTTGTGGTCTTCCCCGGCAAGGGCACGGGAGAGGAACACGATTTTTGCACGGGTGGTTTCACCCAGATGGGAGATATCGTGTTTGTGGCTGGTGATGGAGTTGTATCGCTTTATGGATCTATTCCTTTCAGTCTTTCTTTCTGGCGGATTTGCCTTCACCCAATGAGGCAAACCGGCGGAAAGAATTTCTGTTGTAGGAGAAATTGGCCCCGGGGGGGGCGGTGTATTTTCAGACTGCTGCGCGTTCGGCGCGGATTTCCGAACGAACGATCATTAGCATCTGCCCCAGTAGATTGCAGCCCGTCAGGACACCATCTTCCTCCACCATGCCCCAGAGGCGATCGCCGTGCCTATTGCCTTCGATCAGGGGCCGCTCGCCGGTGGCAAGGAGCTTTTCGCGCAGAGCGGGGATCGTGAACTTGCGACGCAGGAGCTCCAGGATTAGCTCAAGCTTCACCTCATGCCAATCTTTGCGCTTGATCACCCAGCCGCGCCGCCCGCCCGCATACTTGGCTTGTTGCGGATCTTTCAGAGCCGCGATTTTGCGCATCTGCGCATACGGATTTTCCGTGTTGCGCGGATCCTTGGGATCGATTTTTGCGGCGACGAACGCATGTTCGATGGTCGGAAATTCGATGCCATACATGACAACCTTGTCAAACCAGAAGTTTGACAGGTAGTCATATTTACCCTTAAAAGAAGCGATCGCGTCCGTACGTTCGGCTTCTTCAACGCTCACGTATTTCACACTCATATCCAAAGTCATCTCATCTCTCCGTTTTTTTGATTGTAGCATCAATGAGACGAACTTAAAATTGGTTCAGGGGCTGAATTTGGACCCGTTGGTTTGAAACCACCCTGACCTTTGGTGCTGGAATGAACCCTCAGAACTTGGCAAGGGGAAAGACCTAGCCCTCGTCGGGTGGCTCATTCCGGGCCGGGGGCTTTTGTTCACGAAGAACGATGCAAGAGGCAAAGCTTGAGAAGTGCGATCATCGCGCTGGCATGTTGGCCAAGATGCTGGGAAATGTACTCACGGGTAAGGTCGAAAATGTGGCTCAGGCGCTCAGGTGTGCCGTGTTCTTTGGCGTCTGCGGCAAGGTATATTAGTCTGGCAGCACCGCTCCAGGCCCGAGGCGCGACGCGCCCGGTGTCAAAGTCGGCCTGAATTTCCTCAGAATGGTCGATCATGTAGGTGAGGATGCGCGGATCACCGAGAGGAGGCGCAAAATATGCCGATGCCTTGCGCAAGATTTCATTGGCCTGTCGCAATTCACGAACTTCGCGCTCCAGCGCTTTGATCCGGGCCCGCTCTTCACTGGTAACGCCTTCGCGCATCCCGCTGTCTTTTTCAGCCTGAACCACCCATCCGCGCAACGTCTGTGGAATACAGCCAATCTTTGGCGCTATTGCCGC
>PIVL01000921.1 GCA_003354145.1 Paracoccaceae bacterium | reverse complement strand
TTGCGGCACAACTTCTTCAGAATCTGGCCAGGCGTGGCCATGTCATAGGGCTTGTCGGGCGAGGCGCCGGGAAACAGCCAAGTCTGCGGGCGATACTCGTGCCAATACTCGCGCAACAGATCCAGCAGCGTGGGCGTGAGCCGCGCGAAACGATCCTTCTGCCCTTTCCCTAAGCGAACGCGAATGGCCATCCGCTCACTGTCGATGTCGTCGACACGCAGATGACGCAACTCGGAGAGACGCAACCCCGAGTCGTAGGCAACCATCAACAGTGCCTTGTGCTTGAGATTGGTCGTGACCGAAAGCAGCCGCCGGACTTCGTCCTGGCTGAGCACCACGGGAAGCTTGTGTTCACGATTCTTGATCGGCAGGGCATCGAGCTGGCCCGACCGTCCGAGCGTGACGTGGTACAGATGCCGCAGTGCCGCCAGTTGAACGATGTACGTCCCTCGCGAGAGGCCGCATGTCTGGGTAAGATAGAGTAGATACTCGCGAACGTGCTCGAAGCCGAGCATCTTTGGTGACTTGCCAAAGTGGCGTGCAAACGCGGAAACAGCGTGCACGTACACCTTGATCGTGCTTGGTGCGAAATGTTTCAGTTGCAAATCTTCAATGTAACGACGACGAAGAGGAGTCATGAGCGGTCCACCTTTCACCATGCGTGACTGCAATAGTGAAAGATGGGTCACGAATCCCGCGGGCGCAAATCGGAATAATCAGCACAGCCCAACCCACCCGGTCGGCAG
>PIVL01000112.1 GCA_003354145.1 Paracoccaceae bacterium | reverse complement strand
CGTCGCTCGCCGCTTGCGTCCATGACGCAGGCGTCACGCAGATAGCCGTCGATGGCCTCGGCGACAAAGCCTTTGTAAAACGCGTGACGGGCGGCATCAATTTGGGCCTCTCGACCCTTGACCTGCTCGGCTTCATCCAGAATGCGCGACCATGTATCGGCAAGAACCGGATTACAGAACAACGTCCCGGCCTGCGGTACCTGACCACCCGGTATCCATGTGTCATACGAGGTCGGCCATTCAGTACGGAAAAATTCGGCCTGACCATCGATCGTGTTGCTAACGCGTTGCAACAGCGGATGACCGGCGCGGGCGTAATGGATGGCGGGTTCCAACACCTCGCGCAGCGTCATGCTGCCATGATCGCGCAGCATCAGCATCCAGGCGTCAAATGCGCCGGGAATGACCGTTGCCAGCAGTCCCGAGCCGGGGATCAGCTCCAAACCCTCGGACCTGTAATGCGCAATAGTGGCACCAGCCGGGGCAGTGCCCTGACCACAGATCACCGTTGGTTCATCATCCCCAGCTGGCTGGATCAGCGCTGGCAGGTCGCCCAACGGACCGTTCAGATGAGGCTCAACTACGTTCAACACAAAGCCCATCGATACGGCAGCGTCAAAAGCATTGCCGCCTTTTTCCAGCAGACCCATCCCCACGGCCGAGGCGATCCAGTGCGTAGAGGTGGCAACACCGAAGGTGCCGGTGATTTCAGGCCGCGTAGTGAAAGTCATGTATGTATTCCAGTGTCAGGTGCTTCTTAATAGTCTTTCTCATAGAACAGGCCCAGACTACTTGAGCCAGTGCTATCGACAGTGCCTTTGGCCGTCAATTTGTCCGAGACATCAAGATTTATGTTCAGCTCTGTCTCGCCCTTGGTGTTGACGGATATGTCGGTATACACGTTGTCCGCGACATAAGTTCCTGCGCCCACTTGTGCATTGCCGTCTTCGTCTTGCGTCAAATCAATATTGTCGACACCCAATGAATCGCGAAGTCTTCCTGACGTTTTCCCACTGCCTCCGCCAGAGAGTACGGCCAAAGATGTGGCAAGCTGGGCGAGTTTCAGGGGAGAGAGAGCCGCGTATTGGTTCCCGAATATCAGCATTGCAAGTGCTTCTTCAGAGGGGCGTTCAGGCACGGAAGTTACGTTGACTTTGGGGCTTGTCAGTGGACCTATGATCTCAAGCGTTGCACTGCCGTCTGACGTCGTCGTGCTGGCCTCAAATTCGATATAAGGTACCAATTGGCCCTGCAATGTCACAAGCCCCTTTGTCAGGACCAGTCTCTTGCCGAATATGTCCAGATTCCCACGGATTAGTTGGACCTGGCCAGAGGGTTCCACATTTTCAGTAGTGCCGCCAATGTGGAGACTACCACCAAGTTCCGCCTGCAGCCCACGCCCGCGTACAAATATCCGGTTCGTGGCGTTCAATGCGATGTCCAACCCAATGACCGGTCCCTTGCTGTCTTTTTCGGTTTTGACCAGTCCGGCACGAGTCCGGGTTTGGTAGACTGCCGAGGGTTCATGCAAATTTGTCATGTCAGGGATTGGGGCCGCACTAGCGGATCCTCCGGCGGCTGCGATATTAATCTCTGTTTTGCCAAAATCGATCTGCCCGGTCACCTTGCCGTTGCCGATCAGGGGCCCGGAATACACCAATTGGCCGTTTGCCGAGGATTCATAACTGATGTTATCAGTCAGAGCGATGTCGTTTAGCTTTACGTTCAGCGTACCGTTATAGGGTGCTTTGAGGCTCATCGGGCCATTGACCGTAAAGCCGCCACCAGCGCGCAGTCCCCCATTGATGGCCAATTGTGCACTTCCGCTGTTCAAATTGACCGTGCCACCCAATCCAGTAATCGTGTTGGCAATTTGAGGGATGGCGACGTTGCTTCCCGAAATCTGGATGCTACCACTCAACGCGTCCAGGCTGGGTTGGCCTTTCATCGCCAGATCAAATGTTGCAAGCCCATTGATGGATGTAGGTGCGATGACCTTGTTGATGATACCCAGCTGCAATTCTCCAGTAGACGTCAGATCTACCTGCTTGTCGGATTCATCAAACGAGCCGGATACATGCATGACAATTCCTGCAGGGCCTTTGGCCTCACTATCAATTTGCCAAATACCGCCGCTGCGGCTGGCTTTGCCGGTTGACGTCAGATTGCCAGAGAAGTCAGACGTGAACCGTTCAATTCTGGAGAGGAGTGCATCATAGGTGAAATTGGCGCTTCCGTCGGTGTGATAGGTCCCGGTTAGGGTGGCCTCTGAGTCGCCAGAGCCCTCAACCAACACCGAACCGGACCACAACGGGCCCTTCCGCTCGACTTTGCCTTGCAGATCAATCGGGCCGGGGGCTTCTTTAATCAGTCGCCCCAGATCATCCAGCCCGGCCTTAACTGTCAGAGTGGCCGTGTCGCCGCTGGCGGTTCCATTTACGGTCGCCGTCAACGCAGCGCTGTTGAGACCAAAATAGTGGATCGCCAAACCACTTTCATCACGCGTCGCATTCAGCGCCATCGTTGAGTGCCCGGATATCAGCGGGTCAAGTTCATTCAGTCCGGTTGCCAAATCCTGGGCCAAGGCATCAAATTTGATGTCGAATTTGCCCCCCAGAACCGAACCTGTGCCTTTGATCTGGGCGGTAATTGCACCACTGACTGGCCGCCCTGCAAGCCCGGAAAAACGGGAAATGTCCGAGGCTTTCACCCGAGCAAGCCCATCCAGCGTAAAGCCACTGTTCAACCCGTCGATAGTTCCTTCAACCGAGGCGGAATAGTTGTCGCCCTGTAAATTAAAATTGCTAAGTTGCAGTTCTTCGGCCCCATCCAGCAGGAAATCGCCGTCCAGCGTGACCTTGGAACCCATCGCATTTTGCAGATCCGAGTTATTCAGATCCAACCCATCAAGCGCTGCTGCTACGGTGCCTTGTATCATGCGAAATTCGCTGTCCAGAACGACACCGCTTGATTGAATTTCCGCCCGTTGCAGAGTCATTTCGGGGCGCGACAACCCAGCCAGAGACAAATTCAACCGCCACCGATTGCTGACCGATGCGTCATAACTCAACAATACGCTGGCCCCTTGGATTGCGGTGCGAGGTCCGGGCAAAGGCAAAACAACTTCGGCCCCGATGGTCGGGGAAATGGATCCGGTCAATGTCAGGTTTTCAGCTCTCCCTGTGGCGGCCAAATCCATTTGACCGGTCAGCGCAAGGCTTTCTGACTTAACTCGGAACTGTTCAATCTCGATCCGGCCATCCGGATATCGCTGGCCTAGCAGATGAAATTCGGTTTCAGCTCCGAAAAACGGTTGATAATCAGAGGTCAAAAGGGCGCGCAAATCACCGCTGAGATCGGTGCTGAAGCTGGTGGCTTTTGGCGTGGATTCGTCGGCACCCGGAACAACAACGGCTTGCAGGGTAACCTGCCCGGTCAGGCGCGGGGTGGCATCACTGGCAAGCGCCACGTCTGCAGTAAAGGCGCTGATCGGGCCTTCGCCTTTGATGGAAACCTGCAAAGAAGGGTTGTCAGGGATATGCAGTGCGGTTGATATCAGCCCATCTGCGGCCTCTGTTAGCGATAAATTCAGGGATAGATGCCGGGTCTGGTTGTCAAACGTGGCGATTAGTCCCGCAGCATCGCCATCGCGGTCCAGCCGGTTTATCGCCAGTCGGGTGTTTAGCGATCCTTCGGCCAGTTTCAGGGCACCGGTCACGTCCAGTACGGCTGCAACACCGGCTACGTCCTTGCCCAGTTCAAGCCGGGCAACCTGAATTTTGGCCAGATTGATTTCTACTGGTAATTCCGGCACCTCAAAAGGCTTGGCTTCTGCGCTGGGCAGTTCTGTTTTGCTATCGGTGACACCCGGGCGACGCGTAATGATAATCTGTTTCGCCGTCAGTGCGTTGACCGAAAAGCGCCCACGCAGTAGCGCCAGCCGGTTCCAGTCAAGTTCGGCCTCCAGCACAGTCAGCCAGACCCCCTCGTTGTCCGCGACAGTCAGCTTTTCAATCGTTGCCTGCGAACTAAGTGCGCCACTAAGCCCGGTAACCTTGATGTAGCGACTGTCGGCTGACAGCGTGTCTTGAAGGAAGTTGGTAAGCATGCCGCCGTCTTCATCGTCGTCGTCGTCCTGTGCCAACACTGGCAAGGCCAGCAGCGTCAGCAGTGTCAGAACGTATGCAAATAGTCGGGTCAAAACGCCTGTCCGATGCCAATATAAAACTGAACACCGTCGCCAGTTGTGCCCGAAACCGGGGCAGCAACATCAAATCGGATCGGACCAATTCCAGCAACGTCATAGCGAATGCCAAGCCCGGCACCAGAGTGGCGAGGAGAGTCTGAGGTGACAAAAGACCCGGCATCCACAGCGCCATAATCAAAAAAGCCAACGATCGAAATCTTTTCGCTCACTTCTGTTCTGATTTCCGCTGAAAGAGCCAGTAATGCGCGCCCACCCGCAGTTTCTGTTCCGACCGGAATTCCAAGTGACTGATAGGGCTGTCCGCGAACCGTATCTGCACCACCGGAATAGAACAGCAGTTGCGGGGCAATTTCAGACAGGCTGGGCCCACCGGTCGAGCCGATTTGTACACGCCCGGCCAACACCACCGAATTACCCAGTGGGACATAGCCTCGCCCATCCAGTTTTACCCTAACTCCGGATTTGGACCCGCCGATCCCAATAAAGGGCATCACGCGAGTATCCAGATAATAGCCATTATGCGCATCTATTTTGTTATCGCGATGGTCAAGCTCGGCCCGCCCCGGAAGGGTGAGGAGCTTGAAACTCCGCTTTCCAAAAGCATCATTGGCCTTACTATAGTACGGCGAAATGGCGATTTCTGCGTAAAACTTGTCTGAAAATACCCGTCGGGCACCAACCGCAAGCAAGGCCACGTCAGCCCGATAGTGGGGTTCGTCCAGCCGCTCGAGAGAGCCAAGATAAAACAGGTCAGAATCTGCGCCTAAGACACCAGGTCGGTCTAGCCGGAAAGACAAACGCCCATCGACGTCCTGAGATGATGCAATGTTGCTGATGCGCCCCTCGACCTGAAACCGTTCCGCCCCGCCCCAAAGATTGCGGTGTATCCAATTGGCGGAAAGATCAATGCCCTGATCCGATGATATTTCGACCCCGAAACCGATACGCCTTGGCTTATTGTCGATAACTGCGACCTCAAAATCCAGAGTGTCGTCAGCGTTGGCGGTTTTTGCTGGTCTAAGGCTGACGGACGAAAAAGCTCCGGTGCGTCGCAGGCGGGTGCTGACGGTTTGTTCTTTTTCAGGGCTATACACTCCGCCCGTTGGGAAGGCCGCGATCCTGGCAATCGCTTCGGGGCGAACGGATGAATTCTCAGGTACGATCAGCTTGCCAAATCGAAGCTTTCGCCCCGGTGCAAGCTGAATTTCAGCATCCAGTGCGGCCTTTCGATGATCGACGGTGATCCGCTGGCCTGCCACATCCGCCAGCGCGTATCCGTGATTGCGCCATCCGGAAACCCCGGCGCGCGCTGCGTCCTGGATCAGTCCGGTTGTGGCCGTCTTGTTACGCTTGAAACCTTCTGGCAATTCGGTGTCTGGCGCCAGTGGGGTCACTTGGGCCTGGCCGAAATGAAACAACGGGCCAGTGGTGACCGCTATGTCGATCTTTCTGACCGTTGCTGGTGGGTTTAGCGGCGGAATGTTTGCCGCCTCGCGTCCGTCAACGAGAATATGGATGACAGGGCTGAAATAGCCCTGGTCATAGAGCACTTGTACCAGCGTTCTGTAATCCGACACCGCCGCTGCCAACAATTCCTGCGAGGTTGTCAGCTTTTGTTCATTGGCCGCAACTGAAAGAGAAGCACCTGTTAGCCTGTCTACAAGTTCCTCGGGCGCACCTTTGGCAGTCAGGGTTGCCTCTACTGCTGGTGCAACCCTTGGGGGAAAGCACAACAGAACAGCCAAAAGACTGCCCAAAAAGATCGCGTATCGACCTCGTAATTGCATTGCCCGCTCCAGTATTAGCCCCGGATGCTGTCTGTTTGTTGACTCATATCGCAACGATAATAGATCCGCGACATGCAGCTTGACTGAAACATAGCATGCAATTGCAACAGGGATATATCGGAAATTCAGTTATTGGCTGATCTTGGGAAATTTCTGCACGATTTCTCGCAAGAATTGTCTTGTCGGTCGGCGGCCTGTCTTACATCTGTGCGGCGCGGAACCAGCGCACGATTGCGGCGCGGTCTTCTGGCTCCATAAAAGTGATGTTGGCCGGTGGCATCGCGTGGGTAATTCCCGATTGCAGATAAATCAGTTCGGCATTGCGGGCGACATCAGCCTCAGTTTCCAGCAGGACACCTTTTGGGGCCCAAAGAATGCCGTCCCAAAACGGTTCGCGCGCGTGGCACATTGAGCAGCGTCCCAGAACAACCTCGTGTGCTTTTTCAAAACCGTCTGCTTTCGCCATGCGCTGCTCATACGGGGTCAGCGGCTGCAACTCTGCCTCTTCTACGGTGCCATACATTGGCGCGGTGGACAGCCAGACGATGATGATGAAAAGCAACGCCGTGATCAACCAAGTCCAGTTCGGGACTCCTTTGCCCGCGTGTTTCGAGTTGAAATAATGCCGGATGCTAACGCCCATCAGGAAGACAAGGCTGGCGATGACCCAATTGTATTCGGTTGCAAAGGCCAGCGGGTAGTGCGTTGACAGCATCAGAAAGATCACCGGCAATGTCAGGTAGTTGTTATGTGTCGATCGCAGCTTGGCGATCTTGCCGTATTTTGGATCCGGCGTACGTCCTGCTTTTAGATCTTCGACAACAATGCGCTGGTTTGGCATGATGATAAAAAACACGTTGGCGGTCATGATGGTGGCCGTAAACGCCCCCAGATGCAGCATCATTGCACGGCCAGTGAAGATTTGGTTATAGCCCCAGCCCATCACCACCAACATCACAAACAGCAATACCATTAGCAATGTGGGGCGATCTCCGAGTTTGGATTTGCACAGAAAGTCATAGATAATCCAGCCAAGGGTCAGCGATACTGCCGAAATCACTATGCCCTGAAATACTGAAAGATCGGCTTTGGCGGCGTCGATCAGGAACAGTTCAGCTCCGGCCCAATAGACGATCATCATCAGGGCCGCGCCACTCAGCCACGTTGTATAGCTTTCCCATTTGAACCAAACTAGGTGTTCGGGCATCTCGGCTGGTGCGACAAGGTATTTGCGGATGTGATAAAACCCTCCGCCATGCACCTGCCATTCTTCGCCATGCGCGCCTGCGGGCAAGTCGGGAGATTTGCGCAGGCCTAAATCCAACGCAATGAAATAGAATGACGAACCGATCCAGGCCATCGCCGTGATGACATGCAGCCAGCGCACTGCAAATGCGCCCCAGTCCCAGAATGCAGCCAAATCATACATGTTTATCGTCTCCTCGTTTCACCCAGTCTAGGCAAAAGCTATTTTCTTGAGTATTACTATAATTGCCAAACAGTATCAAAAATTGCGGAACAATGTCTTATCTCGACAATATCAGAACCTTTGTGCGCGTCTATGAATTGGGCAGCATGTCAGCTGCAGGTCGCGATCTGCGCATTTCGCCTGCGGTTACATCGGCGCGAATTTCCCAGCTCGAGGACCATCTGAACGTCCGGCTGTTTCAGCGCACCACACGTAATCTATCACCAACCGAGCAGGGTGAGGCTTTTTATGGCGGCGCCTGCGCGGTTCTGGAAGCAGTGGATGACGCCGAGGCCAATGTGGTCAACCTGACAGACAACCCCCGTGGTTCGTTATATGTGGCGGCTCCTTTGGGGGTGGGTCGGCGATTGGTCGCGCCTGAAGTGCCGGGATTTTTGGCGGAATACCCGGATATTGATGTGCGATTGCGGTTAAGTGACCGGTCAGTGGACTTGACGACCGAAGGTCTTGATCTGGCATTTTTTCTGGGCGAACCAGAAGACAGCAACCTGCGCATTCGCAAGATTGCAGATTGTCGGCGGGTGCTGTGTGCGTCCCCGACTTATGTTGCGGAACGGGGTAAACCGGCACGCGGGGCAGATTTGGTCGGAGGCAAACATGAATGCCTGAACCTGCGTTTTCCCGGCGCAAACGAATTTCAGTGGCGATTGGTGACACCAGAGGGTCCGCAGCGGTTTGCAGTGACGGGGCGGTATGAATGTGATGATGGGGATGTATTGACCGATTGGGCGCTGATGGGCCAGGGCGTTGCGCTGAAACCTGTGTTTGAAGTGGCCGAGCATCTGTTGGCAGGGAGACTTGTTCCGGTGGCAGAAGAGACTCCGCCTGTACCTGTGCAAATGGCCTGCTTGTATACGCATCGTCGCCATCAGGACCCCAAAACCCGGCTTTTCATGGATTACATGACCCAGCGGGTCGGGCGAATTGTCAAAGCATCCGAGGTGCAGGTTCGCGGGATGTTGAAATGAGCCGAACCTGAGGGTTCGGCACACGATATTTTCTTTTTCATCCTGAAAAAGGTTGGGCCCTGGTTCAACGTCTTTGTAATAGCTGGAACGTTTGGTTGACGGGTTTTAGAGAGTGTGGACGCCAATAAGGATCGGTTTCGCAGGGCCTAGCTGCCCCGATACGTTGAATAGCCAAATGGTGACAGCAAAAGCGGCACATGATAGTGGGCCGCTTCTGACATACCAAACCGCAGCGGGATCTCATCCAGAAAGCGCGGTTCTTCCGGGGGCACGCCGCAGGCATCCAAATAGGCTCCAGCGTGAAACACCAGCTCATATGTGCCAATGTTGAATTCGCCAGCGGGCAGAATTTGTTCGTCGGTGCGCCCGTCATCGTTGGTATAAAGCGTTCGAATATGGGTCCGTACCGATCCCTCGATGCGCACCAGATCAATACGTAATCCATCTGCGGGACAACCCCGGGCCGTGTCCAGAACGTGAGTGGTAAGATAGCCAACCATATTGTGCCTCCTGTTGTTGCAAGTTGTGTGGCGTATTGTGCAAACTTTGGCAAATGCTGCATATTTGACAGTGTTTTTGGGTTTTTTTGATAAACCAGAGCATTATTGTGACCTATTAGGGTAAATACAGGCAATCAAAATCGAGGCAGATGTGAATAGATACCCGCGCGACATGATTGGTTATGGCGCCAATCCTCCTGATCCAAAATGGCCCGGTGGCGCCAAAATCGCCGTTCAGATTGTGCTGAACTATGAAGAGGGTGGCGAGAATAACATCCTGCATGGCGATGCTGCGTCCGAGGCATTTTTGTCCGAAGTTGTCGGCGCCGCCGCGTGGCCCGGTGCGCGGCACTGGAACATGGAAACAATTTATGAATATGGCTCGCGGGCTGGTTTTTGGCGTCTGCACAGATTGCTAAAGGATGTGCCGATAACGGTTTACGGCGTTGCCACGGCATTGGCCCGTTCGCCAGATCACGTGGCGGCGATGAAGTCGGCCGACTGGGATATTGCCAGCCA
The DNA here is from genome assembly GCA_003354145.1 of Paracoccaceae bacterium. Lineage (GTDB taxonomy): Bacteria > Pseudomonadota > Alphaproteobacteria > Rhodobacterales > Rhodobacteraceae > NORP181. The sequence continues at coordinate 3,409 of PIVL01000112.1, read as the reverse complement.
CGGGCTGAAGTGGATCGAATACAAAGACGCCAGTGAAGACGTTGAGCGTGCCGATCTGATCGAGGCGATCCGCCTGCACACCGAAGTCGTCGGCACACGCCCAACGGGTTGGTACACTGGCCGCTGTTCGATGAACACCGTACGGCTGGTCGCCGAAGAGGGCGGTTTTGACTACGTTGCAGACGCCTATTCAGATGATTTGCCATATTGGTCGCGCTTTGGCGATCAGGATCAGCTGATCGTGCCTTATACGCTGGACTGCAACGACATGCGGTTTGCGACACCGCAGGGGTTCAATTCGGGCGATCAGTTTTATGCCTATCTCAAGGACAGCTTTGATGCGCTTTATGCCGAAGGGGCTGATGGTCAGGCCAAGATGCTGTCAATTGGGTTGCATTGCCGATTGGTCGGGCGGCCAGGACGGGTGATGGCGCTGAAGCGTTTTCTTGAATACGCACAAGGTCACTCAGATGTCTGGTTCGCCACACGTCAGCAAATTGCGCAACATTGGGCTAAAACACATCCGCCTGTGGATGCACCACGCCCCTCGCAGATGGAGCGGGATACCTTTGTTGCCACATATGGTGGCATCTTTGAACACTCCGCATGGATCGCTGACCGCGCCTTTGATCTGGAACTTGGGCCTGCTCATGACACGGCAGGGGGGCTACATAACGCGCTGGCCCGTATGTTCCGTTCGGCGTCAGATGAAGAGCGGTTGGGCGTGCTGACCGCGCACCCGGATCTGGCCGGGAAACTGGCGCAGGCCAAACGGCTGACGGCAGAGTCCACCGCTGAACAGGCAGGCGCTGGGCTTGATGCTTTGACCGATGAAGAACGCACAGCATTTGTTGGTCTGAACGAGACCTATACAGCCAAATTCGGTTTTCCGTTTATTATTGCGGTACGCGACAACACCAAAGCGTCGATCATGGCGGCGTTTCAGCGACGCGTTGACAATGATCGTGACACGGAATTTGCCGAAGCCTGCCGACAGGTCGAACGTATCGCCGAACTCAGGCTAAATGAGGTGCTGCCTGCATGAGCCGCGACATTCGCATCCAGCCGATTACGGCCAAGGTCTTTGCCCCATTTGGTGATCTGTTGGACTGCAGTGGTGCGCCGGACAAGATCATCAATCAGGGGCTTTGTGGACGGTATCATGATCGGGCGCAGTTGGATTTCAACGATGGTGCCGCCGGGATCAGCCTGTTTAATGCCGAGCTTCGCAAGTTGCCGCTGAAACTTGAGATGATGGAGCGCCACCCTGATGGCTCTCAGGCATTCATCCCGATGGCCTATGTGGGGTTTTTGGTGGTTGTTGCCCCAGATCAGAACGGCGCACCGGGCACACCCCTGGCATTTGAAACGCACCCTGGTCAGGCAATTAATTTTCACCGCGGAGTCTGGCACGGGGTGCTGACACCGTTAAACGCGCCAGGTCTGTTTGCGGTCGTGGACCGCATCGGGGCTGGTGAAAACCTTGAGGAGCACTGGTTTACGAACTTCTGGACGATTTCGAATTAACCAAAGAGGTCAAAAATGGCCCAACTCACCAACTGAAGGGACAATGAAAATGACAATCTCAGGCTTGGGAACCGCGGAACAACTGCGCGACCCCAATTATACCCCCGCCCTACACAAGGCGATTCCATTGGGCATCCAGCATGTGCTGGCAATGTTCGTCTCAAACGTCACTCCTGCGATCATCATCGCCGGTGCGGCGGGCTTTGGGTTCGGTTCAGATGCCGGCGCTCAGGGTTTTCCCGATATGACTTATCTGATCCAGATGTCGATGTTGTTTGCCGGCATTGCGACGCTGTTGCAGACTATCACAATCGGCCCAGTCGGAGCCAAATTGCCCATCGTGCAAGGCACGTCATTCGCCTTCATCCCGATTATGATACCGCTGGTTGCAGGTAAAGGTGTCGATGGCCTCGCTGCACTTTTTGGGGGCATTATCATTGGCGGCCTCTTTCATGCTCTCCTTGGTACGTTCATTGGCAAAATCCGCTTTGCCCTACCACCGCTTGTGACCGGATTGGTCGTGACCATGATTGGTTTGGCGCTGGTCAAAGTCGGCATTCAATACGCCGCGGGCGGCGTTCCGGCCATTGGAACACCTGAGTATGGTTCGATGCTGAATTGGTCTGCCGCTCTTGTGGTCATCATCGTTACGCTTGGGTTGAAATTCTTTACCCGTGGCATGTTGTCGGTATCGGCTGTTCTGGTTGGTTTGATCGTCGGCTATATCTACGCTCTGATGGTTGGTATGATCAGCTTTGGCGGCGATTTCGGCATCGTTGCAAGCTGGAACAAAGCCGCAGCGTTCGCTCTGCCGCAACCGTTCAAATACGGGTTCGAATTCTCGGCCGCTGCTGTCATCGGGTTCTGCCTGATGGCCTTTATTTCGGCCATTGAAACCGTTGGCGACGTTTCCGGGATCACCAAAGGTGGTGCTGGGCGTGAAGCAACCGATGTCGAGATCCGGGGCGCGACCTATGCCGACGGTTTTGGCACCGCACTTGCTGGTGTATTTGGCGGTTTCCCGAATACATCGTTCAGCCAGAACGTCGGCCTGATCGCCATGACCGGCGTGATGAGCCGCCATGTTGTGACTATTGGTGCGATATTCCTGATTGTCTGCGGGTTGATCCCCAAAGTCGGCGCAATCATCCGCACCATTCCCATCGAAGTGCTTGGCGGTGGTGTAATCGTGATGTTTGGCATGGTGGTCGCAGCCGGTATGTCGATGCTGTCTGATGTGGACTGGAACCGACGCAACATGGTGATCTTTGCCATCTCGATATCCATCGGTCTGGGTCTGCAACTTGAACCCGGCGCGGTTCAGCACCTGCCCGACACGTTGCGCATTCTGCTGACCAGCGGGCTGTTGCCAGCAGCACTGATCGCCATCGTTCTGAACCTGATCCTGCCCGAAGAACTGGCGAGTGAAGCCACTGAAGAAGTGTCAGGTGGCATGGCCGGACATGGAACGGGAAGCTTGCCAAAAGAAAGCTGAATCTTAACGATATTTCCAAGGGCGCAGAAGTGCCCTTGGACCCAACCGCGCTGTTTCGCATACATGCCAAACGTGCCAAGATGACAAGATGCGGATCAACCGCGCTGGAAAGAGTTGCCGCATGAAAATCACCAAAATCATCAGCCATGTACTGCAGTACGACCTGCCAGAGGAATTGGGCTATTCGCAGCAGTATTATGCCAAAAGAACGGCGCATCTTGTCGAGGTCCAAACTGACGAAGGCGTGACGGGTTGGGGTGAATGTTTCGGTCCGGGCAATGTGGCATTGGCCAACAAAGTCATTGTCGAAACGGTTATCCAGCCGCTTGTGCTGGGCATGGACCCGCTGGACCGCGACGTGGCCTGGCACAAGGTTTACAACCTGCT
>PIVL01000432.1 GCA_003354145.1 Paracoccaceae bacterium | reverse complement strand
TCGCGCAGCATTGTTTCAAAGCGTGATTTTGCCTCGGGAGATGAGAACCGGAGATGTCCGTCAGGCGTAAAGTGCAGATTGGGCGGGGTTGCCGTTACCAGAGCGGGGGAGACCAGAACATTCAGTACTTTCTGAAGACGGGGAGGATCGGGTGGATTATCGTTTATCACTAAATCCGCCTGCACCACCAGAGCCGAGCAGCCGGGTGAAACATTTAAACCAAAATATCGAACACCTCGGGATGGCCGCCGATCTGAAGATAGATCGCATCCTGGGCACCGCCATCGACAAGGGCCCACATGATTTGCCCGGTTGGTTTATAGACAACAAAGGCCTCGTCCACCCCGGCCTGACCCGCGTTTGGAGTTTCGGCAAAGCTAACGCGGAAATCATTGTGGGTGGCGGTGCCGATGCCAAAAAACAGCACGTCATTTTCCTCGGAGCTGTAGTCTTCTATCCAGTCTGAGCCGTGATCAAAGATCCCGATATGAAAGAATTTGTCAGCACCCGTGCCACCGTTGAGCCGATCATAGCCCCAACCGCCATTGATGAAATCGTCCCCCGGCCCGCCGAAAACCAGATCCGAAAGCCCGGATCCATTCAATATGTCATCTCCGGAATTGCCGATCAGGAAATCAGAACCGCCGCCGCCGCGCAGCTCGTCATTGCCCTCGTCGCCCCTGAGTGAGTCGCTGCCATTGCCGCCTTCGATCAGATCGCCACCTTCACCGCCCGCAAGCCGGTCATTGCCATTTTTCCCTTCAAGCCAGTCATTGCCAGCCATTCCGTAAATAAAATCATCATAGTCAGAGCCAAACAGGACGTCTCTGTTCGGAGTGCCGATCAGAGTGAGGCCGGGTTCAGGCTCTGGTTCGGGCTCTGGTTCGGGGGGGGCGTTGAGAACTGCCGGGTGGTTCCAGGGATCAAGGGTTGGCCGATCGGACAATGCAATTTTGTCGGTGGCAAAATCAGCCTCTGTTAGGGTCGTATTTGCGGCGGCAGTGATTTCCAGCGTATAGGGGCCCAGCGACAGGATGGCCCGGCTGCCACCGCCCTGTATCTGCACTTCGTCCAAGCCATAAAGCGACAGAACCGAGGACAAATCGACCATATCTTCGTCAGGGTCAAAATCATCAATGTGGCCCAGTTCTCCGTCCTCGGTTGCGATGGCGGGATCAAAGATGAACGTATCGGCCCCACCGCCGCCGATCAGGTGAACGTTGCCATCCCCGGCGATCAGGATGTCATCGGCTGCACCGCCCGTCAGTGTTGTTTGACCAGCTGCACTGCGCTGAGCACCGCCGTAATCACCCAGATCAATCTCAAACTGGGTGATTCCGGCCTCGCCTGCGGCGCCTGCCAAAACGATCAGACCTTCGTCTGTGGCCAGACCAACCAACGTTGCCACGTTGTTTAGCGCAGTAAGCGATGTATCGGCGACATAGGCCAGATGTTGCAGCCGACCACCGGGCAGCAGCACCAAAAGGCTGATCCCATCATCAGCCCCGCCCGCCAGCACAAAGACATCATTGTCGCGGGTGATTACCTCAAGTGCGGTCACACCCCAAAACCGGGTGTCGCGCCCATCCAGCACATGATCAGTTGGCGTCAGCGCCCCCGTGCTGTCCAGCGCCATCACGCTGAGCGAAGAGCTGCCAGCGGTCGCGAGAATGACATAGGCCTCTCCGTCAACCTCGGTCACGGCCAGGGCAGTGGGGGTGCTAAACCCGGGACCGCTAAAGGCTGTTACAGAGTCGGCTTCGTCAGACGTGCGTCCGTCCGACTGGATGCGATAGCTTGTCAGAGTCTGGGTGTCGTCTGTGGCCACCAACAAAAAGTTGCTACTGCCAACCGTTGCAGTGGCCAGAGCGGCCACGGTCCCGTCCTGCGTCAGGCTGCCCCGTGACGAGAGGTCAAAGTCTACACCAACCACATGGCCTTGAACCTCAGCCTCACCGCGTTCGGTTGTATAAAGATAATCAGTCCCGTCTATCTGCACTGTGGCGCTGAGAAACCCACCCAATGTCGACCCTAATGTGGTGGTTTGGCCACCGAGGTTGCCTGTTTGTGTGTCGATGTCAAACATGGCCATGGCATGGCCAAAGACGCCACCCGTTATCAGATGCGGGCCGTTCTCGCCCTCAAAAATGGCCAGATCGGTTAAGTTCTGACGCGCGGTGTCGTCCGTAGCCGCGCGGTGTTGGACCAGCGAGACGGTTCCATCTGTACCAAAAGCCCAGACGCTGATCCCACCGTCGCGGGTGGCGCTGTAAAGCCAATCGCCGCCTTCGGTCCCGACCGTGACCAGATCGACAACATTCCCTTCGCCGTTTGCCTGATCCGATGCAGACAATGTGGTAATATGTTTGAAAACTGGCACGCGTCTTACCCTCCCCTGAAACTCACTTTGGAGGGTGACGGGGCAGGGCGGCGGCACCTGCGCAAAAATGTGGCAAAACCGCGGATAGTGTTTAAGAATTTGTTGAAATTTGATGCGATTTTGAGAGAAGCATCATTGAAATCCAGCGGTCAGGAGGGCCAGATTTGGGCGCTCTTTTCGGTAGGCCAAGTCGCTTGGAACTGTATTACGGGCCACAATATTAGCCGATCGCGGCGCTTTTTGATACTATATACGGTATAACCGCCGTATCTTGCCGCTCTCCATTATGTCCAATAAGATTGCCTTATCGGACGTTTAAGGGATGGGCTGCAGATACGCCAATGTCAGTTGCATTTCATTGGCGGACAGCCTTCTAAATGGCTCTCTCGTCGCGCAAATTTGCATTTCATCGGTGGATTGTCCTTGAACTCAATCACCGGACTCACAAAGTACCTTTGTAGGAGCCCCTGTTCCTAGCCAGAACCTTATCAACCAGACTGGCACGGATTCGTCGACACTGCCGTTCTGGAAAGTTTTCTGCCCCAATCCAGTCGGAATCTGCAAGGAGTTCTTGGGCTAAAGCTGCATGATCCACGGGCACACACCTTACAGTATCGGGCGTTTTTTGTATTACTCGGCGTATAGGGCGGGGCTTTCTGCGCGGTGCTGCCCGCCGCAATAGTTGGCAGGCGTTTTCACCAAGCGCCA
>PIVL01000431.1 GCA_003354145.1 Paracoccaceae bacterium | reverse complement strand
CGCCCCATGTGGCTTTCATGGGAATTGTCGATTTTGACATTCTTTTCTGATACGCTCCCGGTCAGGGACGCATATTATGAAACGACATCTCTGCGCAATTTTGGCAGGCGACATAGTCGGATACAGCCGGCTGGTGGAACAGGACGAGGCAGGCACCATAGCGCGCCAGCGTGTTCATTTTGAGTCTGTCATCAAACCCAAACTGGAAAAGTTCGAAGGCCGTATTGTCAAATTGATGGGCGATGGCATCCTGCTGGAATTCGCCAGCGTGGTGGATGCGGTAAACTATGCGGTCACGATCCAACGCACCGTACTGGCGCTTGAAGACGACATCCCCACCGATCTGCAACTTGTTTACCGGATGGGCATCAACCTGGGTGACGTGTTCTATGAGGACGGTGACATTCTGGGCGACGGCGTGAACATTGCGGCGCGATTGGAACAAATGGCCGATCCGGGGGGATTTGCATTTCCGGCACGGTGTATGATCATCTAAAATCAAACATTCCGGTCGACTATGAACCGCTGGGTGAGGTTAGTGTCAAGAACATCCAGCAACCGGTACGGGTCTATAAGGTGTTGCTGGATCGTCAGGCAGCCCACTCAGCGACGACGCGAAAACGGGTGCCGCTATTGGTTTCCCTCACCCTGATCGTGCTGGCGGGTGCGGGCTGGTGGGGGTGGAATCAGGTGTCGCCACCGTCCGCGCCGGTCGTTGAAATGGTCGATATCTCAAAGCAATCCAATGCTCCTCCTCCAGCAATTCTGGCGGCGAACAAACCATCCATTGCGGTGCTGCCCTTTGACAATATGAACAATGAGCCGGATCAGGATTACTTTAGTGATGGCATGACCGAGGATCTGATTACCGACCTGTCGCAAGTGTCGGGACTGTTCGTGTTGGCGCGCAACAGCACCTTCGTCTACAAAGATCAGGCCGTAAACGTGCAACAGATCGGGCGTGAACTTGGCGTCAATTATGTGCTCGAAGGCAGCGTACGGCGCGCAGGCGATCGGATACGCATCAACGCCCAGTTGATTGACGTGAAGACTGGCGGTCACATCTGGGCCGAACGCTATGACCGGGATTTGACGGATGTGTTTGAGTTACAGGATGACGTAGTGCAACACATTGTTGACGCCATGGCAGTCACCCTGAAGACTGACGAAAAAGCCCGGCTGTCAAGCGCACAGAAAATTGACCCCGAAGCCTACGACGCCTTGTTGCGTGGTTTGGAAAAACTGCGACGATTCACGCCGGAAACGATGGCCGAAGCCCGGGTATTTTTCGAAAAAGCTATCGCAATCGAACCCGGTTTTGCCCGCGCTCACGCTGATCTTGCACTGACATATGCCACCGCAGCCGAACAACTTTGGGTCGAAGATTATCAGGATTTTGCTTTGAAGGCCCATGAAGCTGGTTTGCGCGCCTTGGAACTTGATCCGAACGAAGCACGGGTGCATTTTGTACTAAGCGTCGTTTACCGGGCCTTGGGCATGCCCCAGAAAGCGGTCCAGGCAGCCAGACGCGCCGTTGAACTTGAGCCTAATTACGCGGACGGGCATACTGCGCTGACTCTCGCTCTGAATTTTGCAGGATACCCGGCTGAAGGTTTGGCTGCGGTCCACCTCGCAACAAAACTGAACCCACTAAAGCCATTCTTTTATGTTCATGCCGAGGGCCACTCGCAATACCTGCTTGGAAATTACGAAGTTGCGGCGCGGCTGTTTGAGCAAGTCGTCGACAGCAACCCCGAATTTTCGGCAGCCCCAAAAATGCTGGCCGCCACTTACGTTGAGCTTGATCGACTTGAAGATGCAGAGTGGGCGGTCAGCGAATTGCTGACGGTTGCTCCGAATTTTTCGTTAAAGTCCCAATTGGAGATCGACCCTTTCGCCGACACGGAAGTCGCCAAAAGATACATGGCAAACCTGCGCAAAGCCGGGCTTGAATAAGGCAGGCTCAGCTACCCCAGATTCTCAGGACATAATTTTTGGTTTCGCTGTAGGGCGGCACGCCGCCATATTTCTTGACCGCTTCGGGGCCGGCATTATAGGCGGCTAGCGCCAGCCGCCATGACCCAAATTCGCGGTATTGGGTCGCCAGATAGCGTGCGCCACCATCAAGGTTTTCGCGGGGCTTTTTCGGGTCAACGCCCAGCAACCTGGCCGTTTCGGGCATCAACTGCGCCAAACCTAACGCGCCCTTGTGGGATTCCGCTTTTGGGTTCCAGCCAGATTCCTGCTGGACCAGTCGCAAGAACAATTCTTCCGGCACGTTATGTTTCCGCGCTGCCCTGCGCGCCATGATCAGAAACCTGCCGCGGTATTTGCCATCATACGCCTGCGAACCCCATTTGGATGGTGTATAAACTGTCGGAGGCTGCAACCGAACCGAATTGGCATATTGCTGCGAGGCGCGCGTATCAAGAATATTGGTCTGCGAGCGAAACAGGTTTCGCTGGTTTTTGCTGGAAAACATGTCGGCACTGACGGGCGATGCCGCGACCAGACTGCCAATAACCATCCCAAACGCCAAGTTTCTCATGTTTACCCGGTTCTGTTTAAACTACTTCACAGCGCAACATAAACGATTGTCGGCCAAACGCCAATGTCTCTGTTATTAACTATGTTTCAACCTTGATCAGTGACGTATAGGATCAACAATGACGGATCAGTCAGATTCGGAAAATCATCAACGAACACGCGCGGGGAAACACGAATGGCCGGTTCAATCAACAAAGTCATCCTAATCGGCAATCTGGGTCGCGACCCGGAAGTGCGGACATTTTCTAACGGCAACAAAGTGTGCAACCTGCGCATTGCTACGTCTGAAACCTGGAAAGACCGCAGTACTGGCGAACGGCGCGAGCGCACTGAATGGCATTCGGTTGCGATCTTCAGCGAAGGTCTGGTTCGGGTCTGCGAGCAGTATTTGCGCAAGGGTTCCAAGGTTTACATCGAAGGCAAATTGCAGACCCGCAAATGGCAGGACCAAAGCGGTCAGGATCGCTATTCAACCGAGGTTGCGTTGCAAGGCTTTGACGGAACTCTGGTGATGCTGGATGGGCGTGATGGCGGCGGCGGTGG
>PIVL01000920.1 GCA_003354145.1 Paracoccaceae bacterium | reverse complement strand
GGTTGCCATAGAGTGTCAAAACCGCGCATCCGGTGCCAGCGGGTCAGGATATCCTGCAAAGTGTTGTTGAAGGCATGGCCGATATGCAAGCGGCCGTTCACATTGGGTGGCGGGATCATGATGGAATAGGTGTCATCGCGCGAGGCATTGGCCCCGGCGGCGAATGCGCCTGCGTCTTCCCATGCTTTATACAGACGGTCCTCGGCCGAGGCCGCGTCAAAGGTCTTTTCCATCGCCATCGTGATGATCCCAATATGTTGCGCGCCTCATTTAGCGAATGGCGCGAGCAAGGGGAAGGTCGTTCTTTGGGCTTAGGTCAGATCATTGTCCAGAACGTTACGCATTCCGGCCTCGCAAAAGTTGATCAGGCGGGTGATCAGCGCATCTTGGTCTAGTGCAGGGCTGTCGCCAAGGGCCGAAACCCGCCATTGCGAAGTGCAAAGTGACAGCATCGCCGACACAGTGAACACAAAGCAGGATGCAACGGCCTGCGGCTCTGCGTTTGGGTATTTGGCGGTGATCGCATCGATAAATTGTTTGGCCGTCGGGTCAAAGCAAGCTCTGGTGATTTGTTGCCAGCGTTGATCGGCGGACACATGGGCAATCAAACGGGCATAGGACTGCCAACCGGGTTCGTTGGCTGATTTTTGCAGCAAAGGTCGAATGAAGCAGTCAAGGATGGCCCGCAAAGACGGTTTGGCTGGTAGATTGTTCAAATTGGCAAGACGAATGTCGGCCAATTCCTGCGC
>PIVL01000111.1 GCA_003354145.1 Paracoccaceae bacterium | reverse complement strand
GATGCTTGGAGATATCAATTGCTACCAGAACTGGCGCATCAGGTGTAATCTTGTGGTCGGTCATAATTGGTCTCCTCTTCAGTGTGGTTTGCACAAAACCACTGTAGAGACCCGAGGCCCGGTTATGGCCACCTGCTCCGCTCCATGAGCGGCTCCGCAGGTCACCAAAACCTATCAATCAGTCTGATTCCGAAAGTGCTACGGTCCAGAATATATCAGTGGAAAGTTGATGGCATGGGCTGAGCGGATGGGTATCCACATCCAATACATCCAACCCCACTCTCAGGCATGTAAACATGCCCTGCAGTGCAACGGCAAAGCGTGCTGTCCGGCTCGATGACGGTCTCGGAACGCGGCAGGTCCCTGGGCAGATTACCCAGATTGCGTTTGGGTGCAGCGGCTTTCTTTTCGGGCACATCCTGGTTCAGACGGGACTGTTGTTCTTCAGCTTCGGCGACCGCCACTTCAAAGTCTTCAAAGCAAAGTTGACGTTCATCTTCGGACAGCTTTTCCGACTTCCTGCCATACAGCGCCTGATTCAGTTCCCTGACCAGATGCTCAAGCCGGGTATTGGCCTCCCGGAAGTCGCCAACCTGCGCCTGCAAGGCTTCAACTGCCACCCGGATATCCGCTGGAAGTCGTGTCAGATCAATGGGTTCAAGAACTTTCTCCATGTCTGTTTCATATAGCAAAATCGCTCAGGCCACATGGTCGGAAACACCCTGAGAGTCACTCTGCCGCACCTGGCCTGCGCACCCGACGCGCCAGAACGCGCCGCCAGTCCAGGCCTTCAAAAAGCGCCTCAAACTGCCCTTTGGACAGCCGCATCACACCGTCACTGATACCCGGCCAGGAGAACTTGCCTTCTTCCAGGCGTTTGTAAGCCATCACTAATCCAGTCCCGTCCCACAACAACAACTTGATCCGGTCACCGCGGCCAGGCCATCGTGGCCCTTGCGGAAATCCACAGGCTTTGTCGCCACCACAATCTTCACTGCCTGGGACGGAATGATCACCGACGGGCACTCAGCGCCGAGACCACATCCGCAATCCGATCCGCCATGCAGTCGCCCGGCAACCGAACCGTCACGCCACCCGTATCAATCTCGACAAAATGGCCGGGCAGTGGATCAGGAACTGCTTCATCCTGCGGCGTAATCTCAAGGCGCGCGAACATCGGCTCATCCACCGGCACAACAATCTTGCCATCCCGTGCAAGCCGACGCCACGTCGACAAATGCTGAGCTCCGATCCCGTGCCTGCGGGCAACATCAGCCACACGAGCACCGGGTTCAAAAGACTCCGCAACAATCCGACCCTTCACATCGTCCGGCCAACTCCGCCGACCCGTCGGGCCCTCCAGAACTTCCAATCTGGTTGTATTGCCCAGTGGCTCCCCTAACAAATGTTGCTCCATTTATTGCGACCTTCCAAGTTACCGATCTGGGGAAACAGATCAGCATCCCTCGGACGGTGAAATATCCGAAATGAACGGGGTGCGCGTTCCGCTTACAATTTAGTGCCACTGCAACCTATTGTACCAAACAACACATACGAAATATGCACGTTCACTACAAAGGGAGTAACGTGCAAGCGTTCGAGAGTTCGATTTCTTTCAGCTCCGCTTCCGAATTGCACTTGATGCAGAATTAGGCCATGTATTTCTGATGACTTCCACAATGCGTGCCCTATTTGTCCACCTATTCACTGCCACCGGGGCGGTCTTTGCCATGCTTGCAATGCTGGCGGCCGTTGACGAAAAATGGAGCCTGATGTTCGTCTGGCTGGTGGTGGCATTTATCGTTGATGGCATAGATGGACCTTTGGCCCGCAAGTTTCATGTCCTGAAATATGCGCCTCGTTTTGATGGTGTTTTGCTTGATTTGATCATCGATTATCTGACCTACGTGTTCATTCCGGCCTTTGCTTTGTTCAAATCAGGGCTGATGGACGGCTGGACAGGTTGGTTTGCCATCATCGTCATCACCTTCATGAGCTCGATGTATTTCGCCGATAGTCGGATGAAAACCAAGGATAATTCGTTCTCTGGGTTTCCTGGATGCTGGAACATGGTAGTGCTGGTGATCTTTGCTCTTGAGCCAAATTTCTGGGTCAGCCTGGCCCTGGTCACTGTGCTGGCCATCGCCATGTTCCTGCCGTTGAAATTTGTTCATCCGGTGCGTACCCAACGCTGGCGGAATATAACGTTGCCGATGGCAATTGCCTGGACATTTTTTGCTGGCTGGGCGGCCTGGGTCAACTTTCACCCCGAAAGCTGGGCGCACTGGGGGCTGATTGTCACCAGCATCTATTTGTTATTTGCGGGCATCGCGCAGCAAATTATCCCAGAACGTAAGGCCTAACGTCAGATAAGCAGGCTTGCCGCCCCTTCGTGGCGCAACAAGGCCACTTTGGTCTCAACCCCACCTTTGGCGGAAAATCCAGTCAGACCTTTGGCACCCATCACCCGATGACAGGGAATGATGATCGCAATTGGATTGCCGCCACAGGCCTGCCCCACCGCCTGTGCAGGTTGGCCGAGATCTTTGCCGATCTCACCATAGGTCCGGGTATATCCAAACGGAATCGCCGACATCGCATCACAAACAGCCCGCTGAAAATCTGAGCCTTTGACATAGGTTGGCAGGTCAAACTGTTCCAACCGCCCCTCGTCATAGGCGCGCATTTGCCGGGCCGCTTCGCGCAGCAAAGGTGTGATCTCTCCTTTGTCCACGCCAATCCAGTCCAACGCTACAATTGCGCCGTCCTGTTCTGTAATGCCGAGCCGACCAAATTGGGTGTTCACTGAAAGCGTTGCCATGCGCTACCTTACGACGAAGGCACAGCTGATCAACCCGGTTCCTGCGCTATCCGGGCAGCGTAGGGTGGGTGGAAACCCACGCCACTCTACCCCAATAACTTACGACAAAGCCTCGTCGCATCGACCGCAGACACCGGAATGCGTATGTTCGCCCACGTCTGGCAGGATTTTCCAGCAGCGCTGGCATTTATCACCTGTGGCCTTTTCAAAGACCACAGCCACCCCGTCTGTCTCGGGCAGCCGGAATGCATCGTCTGGGGCGACCTCAGATGACAGCTTCAACGAAGACGTGATGCAGATGTCATCAATCGGAAGAGAGCGCAGCAATTCCAACACTTCACTATCCTGGACATAGACCACCGGCCCCGCTTCAAGGCTGGAACCGATTACCTTTTCCTGACGCTGGAATTCCAACGCCGCCGTCACCACACGCCGCACAGCGCGTACCTTGGCCAAATCGGCGGCCAGTATATCATTACGCCACTCGGCCGGAGTGTCTGGCATGTCCACCAGATGCACGGAACTTTCCGCGCCCGGATGCCGTTCCAGCCAGACCTCTTCCATGGTGAACGCCAGAATTGGCGCCAGCCAGGTGGTCAGTCGCTCAAGCACAATGTCCAGCACCGTACGCGCCGCACGCCGACGCGCCGTGTCGCCATCGCAATACAACGCATCTTTGCGGATATCGAAATAGAACGCCGACAGGTCCAGCGTTGCAAAATTGAACACCGTCTGAAACACACCCTGAAAATCGTAAGCGGCATAGCCCTTGCGCACGGTTTCATCCAGTTCCACCAACCGATGCAGAACCCAACGCTCAAGTTCTGGCATCTGTTCGGGTGCAACCTGTTCGCTGTTGCTGACATCACTCAGAGAGCCCAGCATAAACCGGATTGTATTGCGCAAACGGCGATAGCTGTCAGCCACCCCCTTAAGGATTTCCGGCCCGATCCGATGGTCGTGAGTATAATCGGTCTGTGCCACCCAGAGACGCAGAATATCCGCCCCGTATTGGCGCACTACCTCGTCTGGAACAATCGTGTTGCCCAATGACTTGGACATTTTGACGCCTTTCGCATCAAGCGTAAAGGCGTGGGTCACAACCGCCCGATATGGCGCCCGGCCCAGTGTGCCGCAGGCCTGCAACATCGACGAATGAAACCAGCCACGATGCTGATCTGTACCTTCAAGGTAAACATCGGCAATGCCGTCGTCTGACCCGTCTTCGCGATCCCGCAGAACAAAGGCGTGGGTGGATCCGGAATCAAACCAGACGTCAAGAATATCAAAAACCTGTTCGTAATCATCTGCCGAATGATCATCCCCAAGGAACCGTTCCCTGGCCCCATCTTTGTACCACGCATCCGCCCCTTCGGCCTCAAACGCCTCAAGGACACGGGCATTGACGGCCTCGTCACGCAGCAGAAAATCGGCGTCCGTCGGCAATGCGCCTTTCTTGACAAAACACGTCAGCGGCACGCCCCAGGCGCGTTGCCGCGAAAGCACCCAATCCGGGCGCGCTTGGATCATCGAATACAGCCGGTTGCGTCCGGTTTTAGGCGTCCACTCAACCAACTCATCAATGCTGGTCAACGCACGCTCGCGAATGGTCTTGCCATAAGTATCATGCCCATCGCCAACCGCACGGTCCACAGCCGCAAACCACTGGGGTGTGTTGCGATAGATCACCGGAGCCTTTGAGCGCCAGGAGTGTGGATATGAGTGGGTGATCTTGCCGCGGGCCAATAGCCCACCAACCTCGGCCAGTTTATCAATCACAGCCTTGTTGGCGTTGCCCTCTTTGCCATTAGGCTTCAGAATCGCTTTGCCGCCGAACAATGGCAGGCTGTCACGAAATCGACCATCCTCCATCACATTATAGGTGATGACCTGTTCCAGCATGCCCAAATCCCGGTAGAGTTCGAACTCATCCATACCGTGGCTGGGCGCACAATGTACGAACCCGGTGCCGTCCTCATCCGTCACAAACGGAGCAGCGCGAAAATCGCGCGGCGCGTCCCATTCGCCGTCACCGCCTTCGACACCAGCCAAAGGATGTGACAGCTTCAGCCCCTCAAAGCTGCCCGCATCAGCGATCCGCTCATAGGCATCAACGCGGGCCGAGGCGAAACACGCTTCGGCCAGCTTGTCCGCCAACACCAATTTTTCGCCAACTTTTACCCAATTGTCTTCGGCGGCCTCGGTCACCTGATAAACGCCATAAGAAATGTCTGGGTGATACACGACACCCTTGTTGGACGGGATCGTCCAGGGTGTCGTTGTCCAGATCACAACATCGGCCCCATCCAGTGGCGTGTCTTCGGCGCCCAAAACCGGGAAGCGCACCCAGATGGTAAAGCTATCCTTGTCGTGATACTCGACTTCGGCCTCGGCCAATGCGGTTTGTTCAACCGGCGACCACATCACAGGTTTCGAGCCCTGATACAGGGTTCCGTTCATCAAAAACTTCTGGAATTCCTCGGCAATCACACGTTCTGCGTGGAAATCCATTGTCATATAAGGATCGGCCCAATTGCCTGTGACGCCCAGACGCTTGAATTCGGAGCGCTGCACGTCGATCCATCCGGCGGCAAAGTCCCGGCATTCCTGACGGAATTCATTGACCGGCACCTGATCCTTGTCGCGGCCTTTCTTGCGGTATTTCTCTTCGATTTTCCACTCGATCGGCAGACCGTGACAATCCCAACCAGGGATGTATCGCGCATCGCGGCCCATCATTTGCTGGCTGCGTACCACTATATCCTTAAGGACCTTGTTCAGCGCGTGACCGATATGCAGGTGCCCATTGGCGTAAGGCGGCCCGTCATGCAGGATAAATGGAGCACGATCCGGCTGCTCTTTGGCCTGCTCGCGCAGACGATCATAGACACCAATATCGGCCCAACGTTCAAGCCATTCGGGTTCGCGTTTGGGCAATCCGGCACGCATGGGGAAATCGGTTTTGGGCAGGTTCAGCGTAGATTTATAGTCGGTCGTTTCGGCGCACATGCGGGGCGTCCTTATCGATGGTCGTGAAAAATGAAATGGTGGCGGTCGGTGCTATCTGGTCAAGCACCTGTTCCCGGCGTCTCATAGGATCAGAGCGCCGGGGAAATAATTCGTATGAAGATCAGGCAAAGCTGGGTCATGGGCGCGTTATAGGCGTCGGTTGCAGCGGCGTAAAGTGGCACAATGCAGTGGGCATGGCGTAGGGTGGGTGAAACCCACGCTGCTTGATTACGGGTGAAACAATGAGCCGACACCATAAGCTATTGCTGCGGCAGATCCACCGATCAGAAGGGTCTCAGTGGCAGACCGCCACCAGGGCGCCAGCGACCATCGGCTTTTAAGCGCCCCGATCAAAAAAAATACTAACATGGTCAGCCAGACCGAGACGACAAAGGCTTGCTCAAGGCCCAATAGAAATGGCAAAAGCGGTACCAGCCCGGCCAATAGGAACGCGACAAATGTCGCGGTTGCGGCACGTATCGGGTTTGGATCGACAGCACTCAGCCCGTATTCGCCTTCAAGCATCAGATTGATCCAGCTTTCGCGATTTTCTGTGATCGCTTGTGTCGCCTCATCCAGGACATTCCCACTCAGGCCCTTTTGCGCCAGAATCTCGCGCACTTCGCGCCGCTCGCCTTCGGGGAACTGATCAATATGGCGCTCTTCGGTGGCACGAATACGGGCTATGTTGTCCCGTTCAGCCTTGGTACCGGAATAGTTTCCGGCAGCCATGGAAAAGCCGTCAGCCAGCACGTTGGCCAAGCCCAGTGCGACAATCACAAACGGTGACAATCCGGCCCCGGCAACACCTGCGACAATGGCAAATGTCGTGACCGACCCATCAATGCCGCCATAAACCAGATCGCGCAGCACGCCGCGCCCCGGTGGCGCTCCGATACGGGCTTTGATTTCGCTGTGACTGTGACCATGATCTGTCATCTGCCTGCTCCTGTACTGCGCCATTGTGGCGTCTCAGTGCATAACAGACTTTGCGTCAGATCAATCCGGCAGACGTGCAAACATTTCAATCGGAGCAATCCGGCCATCGGCAATGTTCTGAACCATATTGGCCACCATCGTTTTGGTCTCGGCCCCCATCACCAGATGCAATCCCAAGGGTGGCGGCCCTCCCGCTGCTGTTTGATTTGCTGTAAGCGCCGCAAAAAAGTCACGCGCAAAACCTGTCCGATCCTGTTCAGCCTCCAGGATGAATCCGGCCTCAGCCAATGCGTCGCGATATACAGAAGGCTTGTCCAACGCGTTCGCTGACGGGTTACTTGCCCACGGCACCGGGAAAATCAGGTCGTCGTCTCCAACCTGCATGACATCATATATCGCAAACACGCCTCCCGGTCTGAGAACCCGAGCGGCCTCATTCGCGATGCCTGCCTTATCAGCGATATTCATTCCCACATGAATCATATAGGCCGCATCAAAACTATTATCTGCAAAGGGCAGTTTCAGTACACTTCCTTCAACTAAATCCACCAAATCTGACAGTCGCGACATTTCGGTCAGGGCTTGCCCTGCCGCGACAAACTCGGCGGTCAGATCAATTCCAGTTACATGCGCGCCAGTGGTTTTAGCGGCGAACCGCGCCGGGCCTCCCAGTCCGCTGCCCAAATCCAGCACACGACTGTCGCTATTCATGGCCAACTGTTTCATGAATGGTACAGTGGCGCGTCGCCCCCCGATGTGAAACTCATCTGCAGCCGCCAGTATTTCGATATCCAGAGGCTCGCTTGCGCCCATAGCAGCCAGCCCGGCCTTAATGCGGTCCAAAAGCCCACCCTTGGAGTAGTGTTGGGCGACGGTGTTTGCATCAGTCATCATCATTCCCCGGTTTTTGTGTCCTTTGACGAAAATAGACCAGTCAATGCCCGTTTGACAATCCCGCGCACCGAGGGGCGGCTTTGGGCTGAAAACGGCAGCGGGCGGCAAACCTCCATCGCAGCAACGCCGACGCGCGCGCTTAGCGCTCCGTTTACCAGACCTTCGCCAAAACGACGTGACAATTTACTAAGGATCGAACCGCCCAATATCGGCTCAAGCAGATCATCCCCCACGGCAACCGCGCCAGTTGCGAGCAGATGGGAAAACACTGCCCGCGTCAGCCGCCAGCTGCCAAAAAACCCGGACCTCCCGCCATATATTTCGCCAACGCGCCGGATCATTCGCAAGCTACTGGCCAGCGCCGTTGCCACATCCGCCAGCGCCAAAGGCACCAGTGCTGTCACAGTCGCCACCCGCCGTGCCGCCGCCTCGACTTCGCGGCTGGCAGCCGCGTCCAGTGATGCCAGCAATTCGATCTCGACCAGTTCGAGCAGGACGCTGGCATCCACCTGTTCGCCCCGCCGTTCCGCCAAACGTTCGCGGCCCCAGCGGGTATCTTCGCGCCCGCTGTAAAAAGATATCATCCGGTCGGTCACCGCTTGTGCGGCGCCCAAATCCTGACTGGCAAGCGCCTCATCTGCGGCGCGGCGCAGCTTGTCTATTCGGCCTAACCGACCAATGGCCGCAAATTCGCGGATCGCGACCAACAGCAACACCAGCACCAACGCACCCAACAACCCCATGACACCCCAACCAAGGATCGGCACTCGGGTTAACATCGACGCTGCAAAATCCCATGCAGCAACCCCAATCGCCGCTGTCAGCAGGCTCGCGACCAGTCCCCAGAACCACCGTGTCAGTCGCGAAGGTTTGCGTGCGGCAATGCGCGCCGCGGTTTGCATGGCCTGCCCGGTTGGAACCATTGCGTCGACATCCGGCACGGCTGGCGCATCTGAAACGCTCTCAGCCGGATCATCATTCAGATCAATCAGAACGGGTTTGTTGCTCATTTCCGCTTAGCCTTTCGTGTCCAGACATAGTGGATGTCAGGCAGGTTTTCATCGTTTCCTGACCCGTCAGTGCGTTCAGTTTCGACAAATCCCTGACGCAGATAAAACCGCTGAGCTCCGGTATTGAACTGAAATGCCCACAGATCAAGAACCTCGGATCGCTTTTTGGCATCATTCAGCAACTGCTTGCCAATGCCTTTGCCAACAACTTTTCGGTTCAGATACAAGGCATGAATTTCAGTCTTGTCACGAGCGATGAAACCTTCGATCCGGTCATTCACGGTTGCCACTGTGACCCAGCCCCGATCAATCATCAAACCGCAGAAACTTATGGTTTCCGCCCCAGTATGAAGCTGAGGCATCCAACTTGTTGAAGACAGGTATTTCCATAATATAGCACCTGCCGCCCCGGCATCCGTCGGCTGAGCGGCACGCAAATGGGCAGTCACAACCGATCCCCTATCAAAAACTGAATGGCCCGGTCCAACCGGATGTGAGGCGGCCCGTCCCCCGGTTTCAGACTAAGCGGAGCCGGCTCAAAGCCCATGACCTCGTAATCCTCGTTCAACCATTTTTCGGCCCCCGCGCGTGCCGGATCAAGTAATTCTGACGGGTGTTCCGGCAATTCCCCAGGATATAAGGCGGCCTGTTTTCCCGTGCCAAGCAATGTTCCACGCACGCAGTTCAAATCACGCCCGTCATGGGGTCTTGTTAATTCGGTCGTTGCCCGCATGGCAGCAATAGACATGGCCGCCGTTTGTGCCCCGGCAAACCGGGCGCGATCGCGTGCGTCTCGGGTCAGCGCCTCGATAATTGCAGTCAGGCGCGGGTGTTGTTCGTGGTGAAGATGGTCGGCCTTGGTGGCAGCAAACAGAATTTTCTCAACCCGTTTACCGCGCAACAGGCGACTTAGGAACGCATTGCGACCGGGTTTGAAACTTGCCAGAATGTCGGTCATTGCAGTGCGCATATCCTCGACCGCCTGTGGGCCTTTGTGGATCGCTCCCAGCACATCAACCAGCACAACCTGTCGGTCAATTCGGGCAAAATGATCGCGGAAAAACGGTTTGACGACACGCGATTTATAGGCTTCGTAACGCCGTTCCATTTCGCGGTGCAGTGAACGGCGCTTTGATGGTTTATCAAACGGGATCGGAGCAAACGTCAGCACTGGCGAGCCCTGAAGATCACCCGGCAACAGGAACCGGCCCGGCGTACAATCATAGAACCCCTGATCGCGGGCGGCCTGCAAATACGAGGCAAAGCGTTTGGCCAAATCCTGCGCCAGCGTTTCGTCATGGTCCGCAGTTGGGTCAACGGCACGGGCACGTTCCATAAACCCCTGCGCGCAGTCGCGTTTGTTTATCCGCGCCAGCACATCATCGGCCCATTGGTCATAGGATTTATCCAGCAACGCCAGATCAAGCAGCCACTCACCGGGGTAGTCGACAATATCCACATGCACGACACGTGGCCCTTGCAGCCCGGACAGCAATCCCGATGGGCGCACCCGCAACGACAGACGTAATTCGCTGATCGCGCGGGTGCTGTCAGGCCAATGCGGTGTATGCCCGGTCAGTGCCGACAAATGTGTTTCATAGTCAAAGCGCGGCACCGTATCGTCCGGTTGCGGTTGCAGATAGGCGGCCTCGATTCGGTTTTCACGTTCCGCGACAAGGCCGGGCATCCGGCCCCGGTCCAGTAAATTGGCCACCAATGAGGTGATAAACACAGTTTTGCCTGAACGCGCCAAACCGGTCACTCCCAGCCGTATCACTGGTTCGAACAGCGCACCATTGATCGAATCCCCAAGGTTTTCGACGCTACGCACGGCTGTGTCGACAATTGAAGTAAGAGCCAAACCCATTTCCCGTTTCTTATCAAGTCATCACAAGATAGGCGTGGGATCGTTTTGATACCAGAGCAAGACGCTTGCTATGCAAGAAATGTCACTTATTTCAAAACACTGACGATGCAAAACAAAGCCTTGCGATCAATCCGCGGGCGGATACCAGATGGGCGAAGAATAGGCCCGTTCCGCAGGATCAAAATCCGGATCAGCCCAGACCGTGGCCAATTCAGAAGCCCCGATTGTATTGCTCCAGCTAGCGGCTTGCAGATCGGCGGTGTAACCAACGTCAGGCAAGTTGCCGTCACTGTCTATCTTGCGATCCCGTGACCAGGCCACGTTGTAGACCTTCTACAAAATAGCGTGCCAGTGTTGAGCCTATCAGTAAATTTCGACCCAATCACCTAGCACCACTTGCCGCAGCGCGCCCGTCACGTTAGGCCGCTCTCATGCCTCGCTATGCTCTCAAAGTTGAATACCACGGTGCCCCGTTCGCCGGTTGGCAACGCCAAAAGGACCAACCGTCGGTTCAGGGGGCGATCGAGGCCGCGTTGGCGCGACTGGAACCCGGCCCACATACCATCGCCGCCGCAGGTCGTACCGATGCAGGGGTGCATGCGCTTGGTCAGGTTGCCCATTGCAACATGGCAGCCGAATGGGACCCCTTCCGCCTTTCTGAGGCATTGAATTACCACCTCAAACCGCAGCCTGTGGCCATTGTTGCAATCGCACCAGTCGCAGAAGACTGGCACGCTCGGTTTTCTGCACTCGAACGGCGATACCTGTTCCGCATCCTGACCCGCCGCGCCCCGGCGACTCACGATGAGGGCCAGGTCTGGCAAGTCAAACAGTCGCTGGATGTAGCGGCCATGCAAGAGGCAGTACAGCACCTTTTGGGAAAACATGACTTTACCACTTTCCGCTCGACTGTCTGTCAGGCGCTTAGCCCAGTGAAGACACTGGATGCGCTGGATATTACCGAAGTCGATGGATTTTGCGGCCCCGAGGTGCATTTTCACGTGCGCGCCCGGTCGTTCCTTCACAATCAGGTGCGCAGCTTTGTTGGCACCCTGGAACGCGTCGGTGCCGGTGGCTGGCACCCGGACGATGTTCGAACTGCTTTAGAGGCCCGCAACCGCGCCGCCTGTGGTCCGGTTTGTCCGCCTCAAGGGTTGTATCTGGCGCATGTTGAGTACTCGGAGAATCCGTTCTGTTCAGTAGATTCCCCGAAAGTCGTTTTATAGCGTTTAAGGGCTTGGCCGAAACATCGCCAGTTTGATGCCAAACGCGATAAACACTGCGCCTGTGACACCCTTAAGCCATCTTTGAAAGCGACCATTCCGGGCAAGTTCTGTAAGTTTTGCAAGTACCAGAACCATCGCTCCGAACCAAACCAAATTGATCGCAGAATGCAAAAACACCAACAGAAACGCCGATGCGGCGGTTGTTTCGCCAATCGTTATGAACTGAGGAAAAGCGGCAAGATAAAACATCGAAACCTTAGGGTTCAGCGCATTGGTCAAAAAGCCTTCGGTATAGGCCCTTGCCAAAGTTCTCTGCTTTTTGGCGGGTGCAACCTCTGCTTTTTGGCCGATGCCTTGGACTGCTGACCAAAGTGCTTTGATCCCAATCCAGCACAAATACGCAGCGCCAATATACTTAACGATAGCAAATGCCGTGGCAGACTGAACAAGAAGAATGGAAATACCCAATATCGCAAGAGCGCCATGAAGATAAAATGCGCTTACAAACCCCGCGACATTTGCGAAACCAGCACTACGCCCGGATGTCGGGACCGTTTTGGCGATCAACGCTCCGTTCGGGCCAGGTGACATCACCAATAGCGACGCAACCAGTACAAATGTGACAATTTCAGACCAAGTCATAGCAACAACTTTCTTTGCATTTTCCTACGCTTGGCCGAAACCGAATGAACATGCAACATCACAAAAATTCTTCCTCCCTAAAAGGCCAGCCAAGCCCAACTGACCACCAAGTGATAAGCGAGGCGGATTTCGACCTCGAACTTTCCAAAAACAATGCTAGCGTTGCCCAACTCCTCGACCCCAGATCGGAATGCCGCATGAGCCAGCCAATACTGCCTGACTACTCTTCTTTCTACGACTCCTTCACGCCAGCGCAGTTGGAATCTGACCTGCAAGGAAACATGACTGACGGCATCAATGCTTGTGTCGAATGCTGCGACCGCTACGTTGGCGAAAACCGCATCGCGCTGAACTGGGTAGGCACCGATGGAAGCAAAGCCACGCTGACTTATGACGAATTGCAACGGCAGGCCGCGCAGTTTGCGAATGTCCTGACACAAAACGGCATCGGCCCTGGCGATCGCGTTGCCGGATTGTTGCCGCGCATCCCCGAACTGCTGGTCATGATCC
>PIVL01000919.1 GCA_003354145.1 Paracoccaceae bacterium | reverse complement strand
AGTAGTAGTGGTAGTAGTAATAGTTGTGTAATCCGCAGTCCCTGTGGGCTGCGTGAATGTGGAACCTCCAGCCGTCTTAAGATAAGAAGAAGAATATATATGTTTATATAGGGCCCTCTTCGGGCCTGGATTTTGAACGATGTTGAACTGCACTGGTGCATTTATTTTTTGCGAAAAACCTCGAGTTTTTTCGCGTGCACGGAGGGTCCGCCCTGTTTTTCCGAGCAAGGCACGCAAATAGCGATGATTTCGGCCTTTTTGACGCGTTTTTGGTCGACCCTCTGTGGGTTTTGCGCTTCGACACAGAAACGCACGCGTACCAATGGCGATGTACTCCTTCTCCGATGCCCCAGGACCTCACACACATATACCAATGCTGTTCAATTTGTTTCTGTCTTGGGGCCTTTGGGCTGCGAGGTTTTGGGAGTAGGCCCATGTACTAATGGTACTCAACGCTTCGGGAGAGTGTGTGCGCACCCCTGCTTGCCACTTTTTCGCGAAAATCCGAATTATTAGTGGGCTGTACTTTTTCAAAAAGCGCTCCTTCTTTTCGCAGGTTTTTGGGCACCTCAAAAGCTCAACGTCTAGTAATACGAGGTTCGATGCTGCTCGATGGCAATCCCATCAGCGGCTCCTCTCTGCGCAAGCGCATCGCATATGTCATGCAGCAGGCCTTATATGTTGCTGAGTCAGGAATTCAGGATGTCCTGTTTCAGAGGTCCAAAAAACCTGGGGAAATGTGTTTTCCT
>PIVL01000918.1 GCA_003354145.1 Paracoccaceae bacterium | reverse complement strand
GAGAAAGGCTGTCTTAGGCGCCCTATCCTTCCCTATCCTTTTCCTGAAAAAGGGCCCTATGCTTCCCTACCTCATAACCCGGCCAGAGCCGATAAGAGTGAGGGGGCCGGGGCGGGAGCTGATGCATCTGGAATCCGACTGAACCCTGGAATCCGCAAGAGGCATCGACTGGAGCGCAAAGAGTGCATTTTTTTCATTGCACTCGTTCGCGTCTCATACGGCATTTTTCCGAATGGAGTGGTATGTAGTGCAAGGCGAAGGTAACACTGAGAAGTCCACAGGGGACGCATGCCAATGCTTTAAGAAGCTTGCAAAACTTGTCTCAAGCCTCAGAGGCTGCAGAACATACGCAAAACTCAACGTGCAAGGGTCACACAGCTTTGCTGAACAATCATCAAGCACAAAATTTGCATGCATTGCTGCTGAACAATCATCAAGCACCTAAGCTGCATGCATTGTTGCTGAACAAGCATCAAGAACCTAAGTTGCTTGCATTGCTGCTGAACAAGCATCAAGCATCCAAAATTGCATGCGTTGCTGCTGAGCAATCATCAAGCATCAAAATTGCTTGATCAGCGCCCACCCAACACACACACACATTCCATCTCCATGGTAGATCAGCACCCATACAACACACATTCCATCTCAACTTCTGATCAGCACCCACCAAACACACACTCCATCTCCAGTGGTGATCAGCACCCACACAACACACATTCCATCTCCATGGCTGATCAGCACCCACACAAC
>PIVL01000430.1 GCA_003354145.1 Paracoccaceae bacterium | reverse complement strand
TTGCAGATCATTTGCGGCGCGCCAAACGCGCGCGAAGGCATCACCGTGGTGGTCGCCAAACCCGGCGATTATGTGCCCGGAATAGATACCACCATCGGCGTTGGCAAAATCCGCGGTATCGAAAGCCACGGCATGATGGCCTCGGAAAAAGAGCTCGAACTGTCGGACGAACATGTCGGCATTATCGAACTGCCTTCGGGTGACGTTGGCGATCGTTTCATTGACTGGCTGGCCGAAAACGCCCCATCCAAGGTTGACCCGGTGATCGACATCGCCATCACCCCGAACCGTCCGGATGCGCTGGGCGTGTACGGCATTGCCCGTGATCTGGCGGCGCGCGGTTTGGGCACGCTGAAAACGCGCGACGTTGAACCTGTGACGGTGGATTTCCCCTGTCCAATCAATGTCACGATTGACGAGGATACCGCAGATGGCTGTCCGGTGTTTGCCGGTCGCCTTGTTCGTGGCATTAAAAACGGACCAAGCCCGCAATGGCTGCAGGATCGGCTGCGCGCGATTGGGTTGCGGCCGATTTCGACGCTGGTCGATATTACAAACTTTTTCACCTATGACAGGAACCGGCCTTTGCATGTGTTTGATGCAGGCAAGGTGACGGGTGATTTGCGGGTGCATCGCGCCGCAGATGGTCAGACGATAATGGCGCTGGATGACAAGGAATATGCGTTGCAGCCCGGCATGATGGTGATTTCTGACGACAATGGCCCCGAAAGCATTGGTGGGATCATGGGTGGTCTGGGGTCAAGCGTGACCGAGGATACCACAGATGTGTTTGTCGAAAGCGCCTATTGGGATCATATCCAGATGGCGCTGACCGGTCGGGCGCTTAGGATCAATTCAGATGCTCGGTATCGCAATGAACGCGGTATTGACCCGGAATTCACTGTGCCGGGGCTGGAACTGGCAACGCAGATGATCATTGACCTCTGCGGTGGCGAGGCATCCGAAATGGTGATCGCTGGCGCCGTGCCGGATCATTCCCGCGCTTATAAGCTGAACGCCGCTCGCGTGCAGTCACTGGTTGGCATGGACATCCCCGAGGCACAGCAACGTCAAACCCTGACGGCTCTTGGGTTCCGTCTGGAAGGCAATTTGGCCAATGTGCCCAGTTGGCGACCCGACGTGCAGGGCGAGGCTGATCTGGTCGAAGAAGTGGCGCGGATGGCGTCGCTGACTTTGCTTGAGGGGCGTCCATTGCCACGTTTGACACCGGGTGTACCAAAGCCGGTGATGACCCCAAAACAACGACGTGATCAGATGGCGCGGCGGACCTGCGCGGCGCTGGGGTACAGTGAATGCGTGACCTATTCGTTTATTGATCAGCCTAGTGCGGCGCTGTTTGGTGGCGGTGATGATGCGACGATGCTCGCCAATCCGATCAGTTCGGAAATGTCCCATATGCGCCCCGCCTTGTTGCCTGGATTGTTGCAGGCCGCAGCGCGCAATCAGGCGCGCGGGTTCATGGATATGGCATTGTTCGAAGTTGGACCGGCATTTCACGGTGGTGAACCGGGACAGCAACATCAGCTGATAACTGGCCTGTTGATCGGACGGACCGGACCCAAAGATGTGCACGGCACGTCTCGCGGGGTTGACGTTTTTGATGTCAAAGCCGATGCCGAGGCGGTTTTGTCGGCCATTGGAGCACCAGCAAAGGCGCTGATACTGCGCGGCGGGCGTGAGTGGTGGCATCCGGGACGGCACGGACGGATTTGCCTGGGGCCGAAAAGGATGCTGGGTATCTTTGGTGAATTGCATCCCAAAGTGCTTGAAGCGATGGATATCAAAGGTCCGGCGATGGCATTTACGCTTTGGCCAGAAGAGGTGCCAATGCCACACAAATCTGCTGCAACACGTCCGTCGCTGAAGTTGCGCGATTTGCAGGCGGTTGAGCGTGATTTTGCCTTTGTAGTGGATGCAGATGTCGAAGCGCTGGCTTTGGTCAATGCGGCGGCGGGTGCAGACAAGGCGCTGATCGTTGACGTTCGGGTGTTTGACGAATTTATTGGTGGTGCATTGGGCGAAGGCAAGAAATCGCTGGCTGTTACGGTGCGGATGCAGCCGACTAAAACCACGTTGAAAGAGTCTGACATTGAGGCCGTTAGCGGCAAAATAGTTGCCAGGGTGACCAAAGCCACGGGCGGTACCCTGCGTAGCTAGACAATTTAGGGAATGGAATTGATCCGACGCGCACAAATGTCTGATGTCCCAGAGCTGGTCGCCTGCGTTGACGCGGCCTATTTACAGGCAAGACAGCAAGGTATTGATTTGCCGCCAGTGTCAGAGGGGCTTGATCAGGATATCCGGGACCATCTGGTGTGGGTCTCTGTCATTAGTGACCGGATCGTTGGCATGATTGTGATCGCCGTCAAAGCCGATCATGCACATCTTATGAACATCGCAGTGCATCCAAGTGAGGGTGGCAAAGGTATTGCAAAGTCGTTGATCGAAACAGCGGTTACAGAGTTGCAGAGTCTGAAAGTGGGCCGGATTGATTTGGCGACGCATGTTGATATGCCCGGCAATGTGGGGCTTTATACCTATCTGGGTTGGGTCGAAACAGGGCGGTCAGATACCAAGGTGCATATGTCACGTGACATTGTCTGACCTGCAAAAAGAAGGAAGCAAATTATGACACTTAACGTTTATCTCTCGGGTGAGATCCACACCGATTGGCGTGAGCAGATTGTAACGGGGGCCGAAGGGCTGGATGTTTCATTTCATGGGCCCGTGACGGACCACAGCGCCAGCGATGATTGCGGTGTCAATATTTTGGGGGCTGAGCCAGACAAGTTTTGGCATGACCACAAGGGCGCGCAGATGAATGCGATCCGTACGCGCAAAGGCATTTCTGATGCGGATGTTGTCGTGGTGCGCTTTGGCGAACAGTACAAACAGTGGAATGCAGCGTTTGATGCTGGCTATGCTGCCGCGCTTGGCAAGTCACTGATTGTTTTGCATGGGCCGGGTCATGCGCATGCCCTGAAAGAGGTGGACGCGGCGGCGTTGGCTGTGGCGCAGGAACCAAGCCAAGTGGTCGAAATTCTGCGCTATGTGCTGACGGGCAAGTTGCCGGGCTGA
>PIVL01000429.1 GCA_003354145.1 Paracoccaceae bacterium | reverse complement strand
TCCGTGAACTGTCAGAGTCCTGTCGGGTTCTATACAAATATGTAATGTGCCAACTTCACCGCCTTGCCATTCTGTTCTGGCATCTGCGGCATCTGACCCCCAAAGCGGCGTTTGAACTCTTCAAACACATCGCCTTCGGGCATTTCACCACCGACAGGTTTAGGTCCAGGTTTAGCTTTGCCAAAAAACGGCGCTGGGGATTAACCCAGCGCCGGTCTTACTGTCAGAGTGAGTGGTCTTGGTCGTTTAGTTACGGCAGCAGGGCGATCCTGTATGGGGCATTGGGCTCGCCCTGCCGCCGCTTCCCCTTGCTTGCTAGCGTGTTTGCTTGGTTCTGGCGGCAAACACTTCGGTTTCAAACATATCGCCTTCGGGCATTGCAGCACTGGCAGGTCGTTTAGGTTTAGCTTTGCCAGTAACTTCAATGGAAACACCGTCAGGGGAAACGGTTTCAACCAAATCGGCATATCCGCCGGGAACAATTGGCATTGCCACCGCCGGGGTCAGTGCCACCATCGCCGTGGTCGCAAGCGCAGCGGACAATGTCAAAGCTGCATTCTTAAGGGATTTCATCGTCATTAGCTCTCTCCTTGATTTTTGCGTTTGAAAAGAAATTAGCGCCGTGAACTGTCAGAGTCCTGTAGGGTTCTATACAAATATGTAATGTGCCAAATTCACCGCCTTGCCATTCTGTTCTGGCATCTGCGGCATCTGACCCCCAAAGCGGCGTTTGAATTCTTCAAACATATCGCCTTCGGGCATTACACCACCGGCAGGCCTAGCAACATCTTTTAGTAACTACTTCGAACTCTTCAAACATATCGCCTTCGGGCATTGCAGCACCGGCAGGTTTAGGTTTAGGTGCAGCTTTGCCAGTAACTTCTTTGGAAACACCGTCAGGGGAAACGGTTTCAACCAAATCGGCATTTCCGCCGGGAACAACTGGCATTGCCATCGCCGGGGTCAGTGCCACCATCGCCGTGGTCGCAAGCGCCGCGGACAATGTCAAAGCTGCATTCTTAAGGGATTTCATCGTCATTTGCTCTCTCCTTGATTTTTGCGCCTGAAAAGAAATTAGCTCCGTGACCTGTCAGAGTCCTGTAGGGTTCTATACAATTATGTAATGTGCGAAGTTAATGCAGATACGTTAATCAGACAGGACTAATCAGGAGCACCCAACGCTGTGAAAATTCTTGTGGTAGAGGACGACAAAACCACTGGCCCCTACATTGCCTCGGGGCTGCGAGAGGAAGGGCACACTGTTGATCTGATTGCAGATGGCAAAGATGGTCTTATTCAGGCGACGACCTCTGACTATGACGTTTTGGTCATCGACCGGATGCTGCCCGGCCTTGACGGGTTGAATCTTTTGAAAACCTTGCGTGGTGCACAGAACAAAACACCCGCTCTGATGCTGACCGCATTAAGTGGTGTCGGGGACCGGATCGAAGGACTAGAGGCGGGGGCGGACGATTATCTGGTCAAACCATTCGCCTTTGGCGAATTGTCCGCTCGACTGACTGCCCTTGCGCGACGACCAAATCTAGCGGATCAGGAAACGGTATTGCGCGCCGAAGATCTGGAAATGGATCTTATGCGGCGCAAGGTGTCGCGGGATGGCGCTGTCATTGACCTGCTACCGCGCGAATTTTCGTTGCTTGAACAATTGCTGCGCAGCAAAGGCCGGGTTCAGACCCGCACCATGCTGCTTGAAACCGTTTGGGGGATAAATTTCGACCCTCAGACCAATGTCGTCGAAACACATATTTCCCGGCTACGCACCAAGATCGACAAACCCTTTGAAACCGATTTAATCGAAACCGTGCGCGGCGCTGGATATCGCATTGCCAGCTAATCATCAGATACGCCCACCCGGTCTTTGGCGCTCATCGCCAGTGCGTCTGTCGCTTTGGCTGGCGCTGCTGTTTGTGATTGTCAGCTCTCTCAGTCTAAGCGCCACCTATATCGTTTCTCGTGAGGCGCAGGAAGATGCGCTCGAGGTCAATCTGGTTCAGGATATGGCTGTCTATCGGGCAACGCCGTCTGTCTCGGCGCTGGGTTCTCTTGTTCGGGCCGAGGCCAAAGAAACCGACCCCACCCGCCGCCTTCTGAGTTATCGTTTGCCTTCTGGGGTGGTCGCCGGAAATGCCGCCATTGTGCAAGATGCCGAAGGGTTTAGCTTTGTCGTTTTGGGCGTCCCTTCAGACACGGTAACCGGCCATTTCATATCATTGACCGAAGTCATCAATGGCGGACTTATGACCGTGGCAATGACCGCACAACCGCTGGAAAACCTGCGCAAAACCTTTTTTCTGATCTTTCTGTTCAGCCTGCTTCCCACCTGTATCGCCGCCCTGAGCGGTGGCCTGTTTCTGGCCAGACGCGATTCAAAACACCTGTCGCAGATTGAGAGCACTTTGGTGCAGCTCACCTCGGGCGAGCTAACCGCCCGCGTCGACAACGGCAATTCCCGTCAAAACGACCTAAGCCGCATCGGCGCGCAGGTGAACCGCATGGCCGAAGCGCAGGAAAAATCCATATCCGCCCTGCAACAGATTTCCGCCGACATCGCCCATGACCTCAAAACCCCGATCCAGCGGGTTGCCGTGCTTTTGTCCGACCTCAGCAAAACCGACGATCTGCCGGATAAAGCCGTCGAACTGGCCGAACGCGCCACCGAGGAGACCGAGGGCATCGTTCGCGTCTTTCAATCGCTTCTGCAGACCGCGCAAGTCGAAGGAGGCTCTCCCCGCGCCGGATTTGCCCCGATCGATCTGTGCGACCTTGCAGAAACCTTCGCCGATATCTACCAGCCCACAGCCGAAGAACAGGGCCGCGAACTGACGCTGCATATCCCGGATACACCAGTGATGATTTCAGGCGACAAAACGCTGTTGGGGCAGTTGTTGGCCAACTTGATCGAAAACGCCCTGCGCCACACGCCCAAAGGCACTGACATTAGCTTAACAGTGTCAAAGGATGCCACAAAAACCCGCCTGTCCGTCGCCGACAACGGCCCCGGCATCCCGGCCGACCAGCACCAAAACGTCCTGCGCCGCCTGTATCGGCTTGAGGCCAGCCGCACCACAGCCGGAAGCGGTTTGG
Organism: Paracoccaceae bacterium; assembly: GCA_003354145.1. Lineage (GTDB taxonomy): Bacteria > Pseudomonadota > Alphaproteobacteria > Rhodobacterales > Rhodobacteraceae > NORP181. The sequence goes on along the minus strand of PIVL01000429.1, from coordinate 4 downwards.
GCCT
>PIVL01000917.1 GCA_003354145.1 Paracoccaceae bacterium | reverse complement strand
TGCGCGCTGCGTGCGCACGACCGCACGCGTGTGGCGCGGACGGCAAATCCATCATCACAGATAAACCCGCATGATCGCGATGCGCTCGCGTCGGGCTGGGCATATCCGGCCCGGGTAACCGTTCATATCGCAGTGTCGGCGCGCGATACGGACCATACGATCAGCTGAATGTCGTCGTGCGAAGACCGTGCCCGCTCATGCGACGCACCGCCCCCTAGTTGTTACGGTTGCCGTGATCGATGCGTAGACGTCGTGTTGTATCCTTTCGACCGCTCCCCCCGGACATGCAAACCGATGATGTTCGCACGGTTTGCGGCGCATGTCGTTGATTGCGCGTGGGTGCGCACCATCTTCTTGTCTCACGTGGAGGACGATGTGTCGTACATCGGTGGTCACGCGTCATCTCCACATACACGTGTGTCGCGCGCGCGATTTCTCTTTGTGCCGTTCGTGCGTAGCCGGCGTTCGGTTGCCTCGGGTAGTACCGGCGATCGACCGTGCGTTGCGCGAACGTGTTGGACACGAGATCATGTGCTTGCGTAGCTGTACGCGTGTGTGCGGTTGTGCTCGTGCGTCTGCGCGCACGCGCGCTCGTTCGTTCAGATGTCGCTGTTTTGATCGGTGTCTCGCGTACGCGGCGGCGATGCCTGCAATGTAAACGCGTTTTCTGGTCGCATGCGGATCGAGGTGCGCGCCTATCAGGTAGGTCGCTTGTGTCGGACCGTATCATTTGTTGCTCAGGGGCCGCTCGTC